>JBMYRY010000074.1:0-8727 GCA_049602795.1 Bradymonadia bacterium | reverse complement strand
TCATGTCTGTCACGAGTGATCTTCCTTTACTAACGGGTTCTCAACCAACCAATGGGATTGAGAAAAGCATAGAGTCTCAAATAAAAAGGCGTGGTTGTTTTAACTTCGGTTGTGAATTGTTTCATAAGGGTTCTGTGAGCGATGGCATCGCTAACCTCGTTGTTGCCGTAGACATGTGATTGGAAAGTACGTGTCATGGCGAGAATGGAGGGACAGATGTTGTTTAGGCGCTCTGCAAACTCTATTCTTGTTTCTTCGGGTTGCCGTCGATAGCCAAGGTCTGAAAGCGCATCTAGTGCGAATCTATATTGCTGCCGAACTGATGCATGTGTGCGTCTTAGGTATAGACGTCGGATGAAGAGTCCACCATAGAGGCAGAATAATAATCCTAGGAGGGTCAGCAGTAAGGCTTTCCCATAAACTCTAAGGCGCGCATACCATGTACGTCGCGCGGCGCTGACTAATTCTGAATTAACCGCATCGTCACGTGCTAGTTCTCCAAAAATGCTTTCGAGTGACTGTTGAACCAACTCCGTGGGCGGTTCATCGGAGCGTTCCGGATAGATATCAAAAGGAATCCAACCGATACCTTCAATGTGAATTTCTGGCCACGCATGTGCAGTATCTCCCATAATGACTAAGGCGGATCCCTCACCGCGCGCGCGAAGGTCAACGGCATAGCCGAGGGCGACCCGTGAGGCGACGCCAAGACTTCGCAAAAGTGCGACGGCTGAGTGAGCGAAATGCACGCAGTAGCCTTTTAAGTTACCAAATAGAAACGATGCTGCTGGGTCTTTGGCACCGAGATGCTTCTCACTCAGTGTGTAGTAGCCATTTTTCTCGAGGTAACGCTTAACGGCAAGGCTGCTTAGGATCACGTCGCCATGGTGTCGTAGGTCGACCTCTTCGGCGAGTTCCTGAGCGAGGGATTTGAATCGGGGATCCTCGGGTCCAGTAAGGTAATGCTTCCGTTTTTCGTCGGACCAACTTGCTGGAACACTGGCTCGACCAAGCAACCGTTTGATCGGCACGTGCAAAACCCGGGATGTTGCGTCATATGCAGCTACAAATCGTCTAGGTGAAGGGTTGGGTCGCTGGGTAATCGCACTGGCGTTTGATAGGGCAAATGGTTGCGGATGGTTGGTGAGTAAGAACATGGAGGCATCGACCTGGGTTCGATAGCCTGGCTCGGTGTTATCGGGACGCGTTTGTGGAGTCTGCCCGGGGAAATCCTGAATCAAATCAGTGTCGAAGCGGGGTACGGGCTCAGTCGAAAAACGAGTGCCGTCGTAAAATGACAGTGCCTGTTGCCGGAAATGAAGAATGTAGTCGGGTGAACGGAATTCCGAGTGAAGGAGAGCGACGGCCACAGGTTGAGGCGGTTCGTTCCGTGAGAGCCGGTCTGATGCACCGCCGTTGCCTTTGTCTGATTTGTCAGACTGACTGGACAGCAGATCGTCAAGCGACGATTTCACTTCGATGTGGTCGCGGAACCAAAAAGCGACTCCGCTCGCAAGAAGCAGAATCATGATCCCCAGAACAACGGATCGCGTGAATCGTTGTCGGAGCGCAAGAATCATCGTCAGAACGAGCGCTAGAATGCCTGCAGCGAGAATTAAGTCATAAGGGTTCAATCCTTGAATGAGAGCCCAGTCGGCGAGAAAACGTGGTCGATCCAGCGCATGATTTCGATGTTCAACAAGTAACGCGGATGCCGCAGTCATCGAAAAGACGATTTCTCCGATGCCGCCATATCGAAAACGGTACGACAAGAAGCGCAGCGTGAATGCACTGGCGCCTCCAAGACCAACAAAGCGACAAGTATCCACGATTTGAATGAGCGTTTTCGCATTCCAGAGTTCTCCAACAGCGCCATAGCTGTCGAAGCATTCGCTGAGGAGATAAAAGCTGATAAGCCAGCTACTCGATAACAGCAAAGCACCAAATGTGGTCAGTGGCTTTGTCACGAGATATCGGCTAGCAATGGCACCCAGAATGAAGCTCATACCCGCTAAGCCGACAACAATGTAGGACGCATAGTTTTGCACCACGAGACAGTATGCAAGAGCAAGTACTGTGATTTTTGCGGCGGACGACATTCTCGTCTCAGCCGGAAATTCACTTAGTGATGCCAATGTCTAGCCTCCCATCGCCGCCCTGATTCCGGATTGATGACTTCGAATGGCAATTCGGCGTGGTTGAGGCTGCCGATGGCATCTAGAAGTGTTTTGAATCTCGGACCGTGCTCGCTTTGTTGAGTGACGCCAAGTCTTTGCCATCGACTGTTCTTGGGCTGCTGGGTGACCGATGACGCCAAAATGACATAAGGGGACACGTTCAACCGATCGCGTAGGGCGGCTAGGCGAATATCCAAGTGTTCGTCCTCTGGTGAAGCGACGACAATTAATCGTTGTCCCTTGCCTTCCAAAAATGGTGTGAGGGCATCAAACATCGTATCCAATGATGGTTCGATGAGCGTGCCTGAAGCTTTCAATAGTTCGAGGGCATCTTGTGAATTAACCGCAATCTTGGACAAGCCTGCCGCACAGAATGCGAGAGATTGATGTCCTTGTTCAAGAAAGTATCGAACGACATCCGCCGCTTCGGCATCTGCCGGGCTGGTTAAGAGTACGAGAGCCACCGCCGGCTCTTTGGATTCAGCTCTTTCCGGTGTCCGCACCAAAAGTTTTCGACTTCGTGCAAATGCTTTCCAAAGAATGAATCGTTGAGGATCGCCGGGCGCATATCGCCTCATGTCCACATAGTCGCCAGAGAGGCTGCCAGCGGGATGGGCACTCTCATCCCCTTCATTGGGCAACCTCAACTCAGTGGTCTCAAGGGCCGGGTGCCGGGCTTGAATATCGAGTTGTAAGGGCGTGGTTCGGCGAATCGATGTGCGGTTTAGTCCAAAGATATCTCCCACCACAAAGGTGAGTTCAATCTGTGTCAAATGACCGCGTCTTCTTGGAATCAAGATAAGGCGACGGTTTCGTCGATTCTGCGCTTCTTCAATCGTGTAACGATGAGGCTGAGTACTATGTACGTGAACTTCAACTAAGGGAAAGACCCGGAAGTTCCTCATGTTCGCTTCCAGCACGAGTCGTTGTTGTCGAATGACATCCGATGATTCACATGAAAACTGTAAGTTTGTAAGTCGCCTACTGATCAAGAAACGCGTCGCCATTGTAACAACACTGAGTGTGGCGAACACATAGAGGAACACCGTAATACTCGAACGAATGAAAAAATCACTCTGCTCGATTGCGAAATATTTGAAACTGAGTAGGGCAATCCCACAGAGAACCAGACTTGGACCGGTGAACGGAATAAACTCTCTGATTCTGACGAGCCAATGCAGGAGTCGTTGCGTTCGTATTTTTAGGAAATTGAGCACCTAAACACCCTACAACGGACAGTCTATCTGTTTATAACATTAGAAGAGGGTAGATGATTCCCGTTACAATTACGAGGACCCAATGTCTTCGTTTGACGATGCGTCTTAGTGGTCTGAGGTAGGGGCATTTGACATTAGAATGCGATATGCCTTGTCCCATTTCTTCGCTTCCTTACCAGAGATCGGCTTGATGGTGTCTATTGCGTCTCTGATTCGAACGCGTGCAAGGTCTTTACCGAGAATTGCAAGCGTATCAAAGAGGGGGGTTGCAGAAGTTTTCCCCGTAATTGCAACGAAGAATGGGGCGAGAAACACTCGAAGTTTCAGTTCCATTCGGTCTGCCATATCTCTGAGGCAGGCCTCGATGGATTGGCTGTCCCAGTTGGTTAAGTTTTCTAAGCTCCAAAGCGTGTATGCGTAGACTCGGCGGGTTGTATCATCGTCGAGTCCCTTAAAGGTAAATGCCTCGCTCGGTAGATTCAAACGTCCTTGCAAAAAGAAGCCTAGGATATCAGCGAGGTCGGACCACTTTTGAACGCGTTGTCGGACGAGCGGAATTAATGGCATGAGCGTGTCTCGGTTGAGTGCCCATGCCTCCACGCGGTCGGCAAAACTTGAGTCATCTAAAGACTCTCGGATCCAGGTGCCGTTGAGCCAATCGAGTTTGGTCACGTCGAAGACTGGACCACCAAGTGAGATTCGGTCCAGAGTGAATGCCTTAAGCATTTCGTTTAAACTAAATTGTTCACGCTCATCGGGCATGCTCCATGCCATGCGCCCCAGATAATTGAGTAAGGCTTCGGGCAGGTATCCCATGCGTTCGTAGTACAAAATACTTGTTGGATTCTTGCGTTTGCTCAGCTTTGAACGATCTGGATTCCGAAGCAGCGGCAGATGACAAAGAGTCGGCATTTCCCATCCAAAATATTGGTAGAGGAGTTGGTGTTTTGGCGCGGAGCTGATCCATTCCTCACCCCTCAGTACATGAGTGATGCCCATGAGGTGGTCGTCCACAACATTGGCGAGATGGTAGGTTGGCATTCCGTCTGATTTAAGCAGGATTTGCATATCGACTTGTTGCCAAGGGATACTGATTTCCCCTCGTAGCTGATCGTGAAATGTACAGTCTCCCTCGCGGGGTACTCGCATTCGAATCACATAGGATTTGCCTTGAGCTAAGTAGGCTTGCTCCTCAGCCTCCGTGAGTTGAGCGTGTGGACTGTCAAAAGCCCCCTTTCCGCCAGACTCTTGATGTGCAGTGCGTAAGGTCTGTAGTTCCTCCGGGGTTAGAAAGCATCTAAACGCATGTCCTTTGGCTAGCAATAATTCAACATGCTCTCGGTAGAGTTCGGCTCTTTCGCTCTGTCTGTACGGACCATAGTCGCCGCCAACATCAGGACCTTCATCCCAACGTAAGGCTTTGATGATTGCGTCTTCGGACGCTTTGGTACTCCGCGCTTGGTCGGTGTCTTCAATCCTCAAAATGAATTGACCGCCATGCTGTTTGGCGAGGCAGTAGTTGAACAGGGCCACATACGCTGTGCCGACGTGAGGGTCTCCGGTTGGAGACGGAGCAACGCGAGTTCTAATCGTCATGAATGAACCTCCTAAGTCTCGGGCGCCAGATTCTGCCTATTTCGAGGAGCAAACACAAGAGCAGTGGACCGTGAAATTAAAGTTTATAGCAAAAAACGCCGATGTAGTGAGAAGACGGGCAAAGGGACAAACTTGTGTATGACAATTATTATGGCAGTATAGGTTCATGAAGAAGCTCATTCCCATTACGTTTGCTGCACAAATTATCGGTGTGTTTATTCTCATTGGGATCTACGTGCTCAAACCCACAGGCGGGGATCCCGCTGCCCCATTCGAAGAATTAAAGTCCTTCGTTCAAACCTATGGTCCGGCAAAAGCGGTCAATGCCTTGGGTAATGAACTGCTTGAGCAGTCCAAAACATTGTGTAACCGAGAACAATGTATTCAGAACAAATATGGTGGTAATCGAGGGAATTACATCACGTTGGCTTCAGCGAGCCGTCGTGACCCTTGCCAGAGCTATCGCGTAGGCGAATGCGATGTCACTAAAATCAGGTCAGAACTTACTCGAGTGCTCAAGTATATTGATGGGTGCACGATCGAGGGCAAGGTTAAAATCAAGAGTCGAGTGCGGATTCGGGTGAAGTGCGGGAGTGTCTCGGACTTTGTGAGCGTCAAGCCCAACGCGACGGGTAACGGATGGCGAATTGCCGCTGATGAAAAATACCCAGGGCTGTTGCCGCAGCTGTACAAAAGTTCTCGCGGCGGGAAACGGTAGGTCGCGACACTGCTTGTCTCATGCCCTTAATCGCTCTGGCGAACCTCAAATACCTTAGATTCCGCTTCCCAGAACAAGCCCACTTCCTTCATACTTTGAGCCTGCAACACCTGATGAAGGAGTGTGTACTATGCACCCAGAGTTTTGGACCTCGCGATGGAAAGAAAATCGAATTGGCTTTCACCAGACCGAATATAATTCTCGACTCCTTCAGCATTGGCAGGTTGAGCCGGACCAATCGAATCACATTTTTGTTCCGCTATGCGGGAAGAGCCTCGACATGAGGTATCTGTCAGAGTTTGGCATGGTGACGGGCATCGAATTATCTGATTTGGCAGTTAGAGCGTTTTTCGAGGAGTGGTCTGAGGTTGCGGATGTCTATGACTACCACGGATATACGGCATTGGAAGCGAATCATGTCCGATTACTGAGAGGTGACCTCTTCCAGATGCCGAGTTCACTGTATGGCAACTTTACCCACGTCTATGATCGAGCATCCATGATCGCTCTTCCATCTGAGATGCGAGCGAAGTACGTGGAAGTTCTGCATCGTTTGCTTCAGCCGGGGGGCGAGGTCTTGTTGGTCACGATCGAATACCCCGATGGCGAATTGCCTGGTCCACCGTTTTCGGTGGGTTCTGCCTGGTTGCGTCAATATGCGAGTTTCGGTTTTTCCATTGAGCATCTTGAATCGATTGATACTTGGCGTGCAGATAGTCCGCTTGCTGAGGAAGGGTTAACTGCGCTCGATACCCATGTCTTCCGATTGACGCGTCGATAATGGCGCCTCCAGGAGGGTTACGTGCCAGCTAAAGCAGCACTTCGGATGGCATCTATGGCATCCATGTAGCTTGGTTGCCTAAAGACGGCGGAGCCGGCAACGAGAACATTCGCACCCGCTGAAGCTACTTCGGCAGCGGTTTCAGGGTTCACGCCTCCGTCAACCTGAATCAAGGTCTCTAAACCTCGTTTCTCAATGGTCGTGCGGAGTTGCTCTATTTTGGGCAACGCACTTCGGATAAACCGCTGACCACCGAATCCCGGATTGACTGTCATCAGTAGCACCAGGTCTAATTCGTCAAGGATATAGTCTAGAACATTGAGCGGCGTATGAGGATTAAGGCTCACACCAGCCTTTGCGCCTGTGCTTTTGATTTGCTGAATACATCGATGCAAATGCACTGAGGCTTCCGCATGTACCGTAATCGAATCGGCACCGGCATTTACAAAGGCTTCGACCCATTTCTCAGGTTCGGAAACCATTAAGTGTGCGTCAAAGGGTAGTGTAGAACTTGGCCTGATGGACGCAACGATTTGGGGACCAAACGTAATATTCGGGACGAAATGTCCATCCATAACGTCCAAATGTACCCAATCTGCACCAGCCTTTTCGATCGCCGCGACTTCAACGTCGAGGCGACCAAAATCCGCGGACAGTATAGATGGAGCAATGAGTATCTCAGTCATGATTAACCCTTCCTTTTGAAGCGTGTGATGAAAAAACCATCTGTGTTGTGTAGATGGGGGTGAAGTTGAATGCCTTCGGCGTCCCATAATGTAGCCCAGCGGCTTGAGTTCTCAACCGGTGGTGCGAGTTCGAATTCGGGCATCGTAGCTATAAAATGTTGCGCCTGTCGGATCCCCTCTTCGGGCATTGGACTGCATACAGCATAAACGAGAATCCCGTTGGGTCTGAGATGCTGTGCAGCATTTTGCAGCAAGGCGCGTTGTTGGGTCGCATTTTGTTCAATATCGCTTTGCGAACGACGCCACTTGATCTCGGGGTGGCGTCTAATTACGCCCATTGCCGAGCAAGGTGCGTCTAGGAGTATTCGGTCGAATCGTCTATTCTCGAGCGGCTGTGTCGCATCATGGGTTAGAATTTCGACGACAGATGACTTCAACTTTACGGTCAGCGCTTCGGTCTTTCTTGGATTGACATCTGTTGCCACATATCTAGCCTTCTGTTCGCTCAGTGCCATGATCAAATCTGTCTTGCCGCCGGGCGCCGCGCACATATCCCATATCTGTTCGTTTGGCTGTGGGGCGAGCAATTCACACGCAATTTGTGAAGCTTCATCTTGAGCGAGCCAGAGACCGTCTTTAAAGCTCTGTGAGTTGAATGGGTCAGGATGCTTTACTCTTAGCGCATAGTCTGTCCATTCTCCGTGAGTCCATGTCGCACCTTCTGTTTCCAGACGCTCAATCAGCGTCTCGGAGTGTTGAAGGGTGGTCGGACGAATAGTAAGCGGTGCAGGCGTATTCAAGCAGGCTGCGAGTTCGCGAAGACCGTCGATGCCGAGTTGCGTGCTCCATTTTTTAGCCAGCCAAAGTGGTAGGGAGTGTTTTGACGCAATCGATTCAGGCGTGTCGTCGTCTGCTCCGTCTGAGATGGGGCTCCGAAGAACGGAGCGAAGGACGCCGTTTACAAATCCCCCGGCTTTGCGACCAAACAGACGCTTATATGCTTCAACCGTAGAAGCCACAGCAGCATGATTGGGAATTCGGTCCAATTTGAGCAACTGGAATGCACCAACTCTAAGTGCTTGCAAAACTTCGGCATCAACTGCCTGGATGCCGCCTTTTAAGTGTCGGCTGAGCTGGAGGTCAAGCCATCCTTGATGTCGGAGTACTCCCATGACGATCTCTCTGATGAGTCTGCGATCGTTTATTTGAAGTTTGGTATCCGTTAATGAGTTGATGGTAGGTTGAACAAATCCGCCATCGGCAACGGCACAGAGCGATTCGATGGCGATCATACGACTTTTTGTCCCTTTGGGAAGGCGGCCTTTTGGTCGTCGTGGGGCTTTCACAGCTGGTGTCCCTGCTCCACGTTTAGTGCGCGGGCGTACTCAATCCCCGTGACTGGCTTGCGATTTGGTCTTTGAATCCTTCGAATCAGCAGTGCACCATCCCCGGTGGCAATCGTCATACCCGTTTTGTTTGTCTCGATCACTGTCCCCGGTGTGCCGTGTCCCTCAACAGGCTCGATCTCGATGAGCTTAAGCTGTTCGGTCTG
>JBMYRY010000073.1:0-8744 GCA_049602795.1 Bradymonadia bacterium | reverse complement strand
CATGGAACCTTTTCAATAGACAAGCCACTCAAGACATTCGGCCGCATTGGTGACCGAGCCCGCTTTCAAGGCCAGTATTTCTCGGACAAGGCCCCCGGAACTGGATTGATGGGGAGTGTCATCTATCGGATAGCAAAATTCATTCACGGGGATGAAGAGTGGACAATGGCGGAATTGTTGCGGCTCTTTCGTCGTGGACTGGTTTTGCCATTTGCTTTGATGGGGTTCATCTGGCTTCGGCGGAGCCTTGCCCTTTATCGAATACCAGTATTCGCCGTTGAGTGGGTGAGTTGGAGTTGGCTGCTCGGTTCAGTCGCATTTCACTATTCGGGAGCATTCTTTGGTCATCAAATTGCAGCGTCTTTGCTTATCGGCAGTCTTTTTTACCTAAAACGCGCTGCCCTGAACAGTTCCGCAACGGGCATCTTGATGAGCGGGCTACTCAGTGGAGCTGCAGTTATGACGGAATACCCGGCAGCCATCGGCGTGTTCTTTATTGGTGTGTATGGCTTACTCAATCGCACGTTGTGGAACAGGCAAATCGTTCAATGGTGCGTAGGCGGCCTCCCCTTTGCTATTTTGCTCGGCTTCTATCACCAGCGATGTTTTGGTCATCCCTTGAGCTTGCCCTATGAACACCTGGCAGCGGCGACATATCGCAAGATTCACGGTGCGGGGATTGCCGGTGTCACCGGTCCCGAATTCAAGGCTTTCCAACTTTGGTTTTTGAGTTTACGTCGCGGTCTATTGAGTAGTTCCCCATTTTTTCTCCTGTCAGTTTTTGGCGTACTGCAACAGTGGAAAATCGACCGTGGAAGCGCAGTTGCCTACTCTCTTTTGATCACGGCAACGGTACTCTTTGCCTCTAGCGCTCATATTTGGGGTGGAGATTGGGGTTATGGTCCACGAATTATCGTCTTCATCATTGGTCTATTGTCGATTCCGGTGGCCTTCGGCGTTCAAGCGCTTAGGGATCGACCAGTTCTTCTCACAATTGCCTTCACTTTAATGCTCTACGGCATTCTCAATCATCAGTTCGTTCACTTCATCTTCCCCGAGCCTTGGGCTAAATTCAGTAATCCGGTAGCCGACTTACTCATCACAGTTCGAGAACAGGCTCTGTTTTCTCCAAACCTTGCCAGCGTCTATCTTGGAATACATGGTGTCTGGAGCGCCAGCCCTCTTTTGATTCTGCTGGTCCCCTGCTTTATCTTGCTGTTTAGGCAAAGCGGTACTCGAGCCAACTGGGTCATTCCAGCCGCATCGCTGCTTGCGCTTGCAGCCTTCTGGTATGTTGCGAGCCACACAGATACCTCAGCCTCGCATCACCAAAAATGGACGGAACTCCTGGAGCTATGGTCTAGTCGAGAACACCAATACCATTAGAGGCTCTTCACACACGCGGGCATTCGGTGTGCCCAAGGGTCAGCCTCTTCAAGCTGACCCGCCAGTTGCAACAAGGTCAATTCATCGCCAAAGCGCCCAACTAATTGACTACCAATAGGCAACTGCTTGTCGTTGATGAACATGGGCACACTCACCGCAGGCTGCCCAGTTTGATTAAACAACATGGTGTTGGGTGTCGCATTTAGAGCATTTGTCGCTAATGAGTCGAGCGCAAGGTCCAATAGCTTTCGCAAGGGCATTCGTTTGAGCAAGCGAATCTGTTGTCGCTGAAAACCCGACAATTCAAAGTGCCCTATTTCCACAGGAGGTTGTGCAGCAGTGGGTAGCAGCAAGACATCGAATGCCTCGAAAAAACGTGCAACTCGACGAGACTCAAAGTGAATCGTATTTTGATGGTCGAGATATTCACCAGCTGAAACGCTATCTCCGATCAGTTTAAGCGCCCATGTCGACAACTCGAGATCTTCTTCTCGGAGACTACGGCCAATCTTGCGCTCGATCTGCCTGACCCCCTGATTGACTCCGCTCGCAACCGTTACAAAGTAGGCACGAATCAGGGCTTCTCGGTCAAATACCGGACAGCCAATCTCGACTTCATGTCCAAGCTGCTCCAAATGTTTTGCGGTGTGATGCACCGCAGCTAGATTGTCTTCGTGTAGGCTTTCACCGAAGAGAGCCATCTCGCACAATCCGATCTTCAGCTTCCTAGGTGCGCGTCGAACTTGATCAAGAAAATCCGCCGGATGATGCGGTGCGGCATAAGGCGCTCCAAGGTCAGCGCCTTCAAGATAATGCAACGCAAACGCAGAATCCCTCACTGAGCGCGTCACCACGCCTTCTGCAACAAATCCGCCCCACCGCTCACCACGATCAGGTCCCAAGGGTAAACGACCTCGGCTCGGTTTGAGACCAACTAATCCACAATGAGCTGCTGGAATTCGGATTGAGCCTCCTCCGTCCCCAGCGTGAGCAATCGGTACCATTCTCGCAGCCACGGCCGCAGCACTTCCCCCTGAGGACCCGCCGGGGGTGTGATCTAAATTCCACGGATTTCGACATGGACCGCGAAAAGTCGATTCCGTAACCGCATAAATACCAAACTCGGGTGCATTTGTTCGACCGAGAATATTTAGCCCCATGTGCTTGAATCGCTTCACTAATTCCGCGTCGTGTGATGCGGTCCAGTCCGCCAACGCCGAGCACGATAATGTGCACGGCTCTCCAGCCTGCTCGCCCATGAGGTCCTTGAGCAAAAATGGGACCCCACCCATCACGCTGTCCGGCTCTAATTTCTTTGCTCGGCGTCTCGCATCCGCGAACTGGGTATGGATGACAGCGTTGAGTTGAGGATTAAGGGCGTCTATTTGGGCGATTGCTGCCTCGCAAACCTCTGACGCCGAAACTTGTCCCGTTTTGATCAATTCAGCCAGCCCTACTGCATCATAACTTGCATATTCTTTAAACTGGCTCATGGTTTTGGACTTACTCCTATCATGGATTTCTCAATTTCAGGCGTGTACGACGATGCACTACCAGGTTAATGCCGTGCGAATTTATTCAAACGAAATCGCTAGAGACAGAAGCCCGCGATACAGCTTGTCTCATCCGGGCATTGATTGTCCGAAGTGCAGGTATCGCCTCCCCCACAATTCGTATCGGGATCATTAATGCATGGGTCGCAAACATTCCCGACCCCATCGCTATCGTCATCCAGTTGGACACCAGTCTCTGCATCCTTTGGATTAGGTACATTCGGACAATTGTCACAGACATCTCCCACTCCATCACCATCAATGTCTGCATTAGTTGGATCCGGTGTTTGTGGACACAGATCATCAAGGTCGATGACCATATCCCCATCACTATCGCCGCCCATGCCCCCAGTGTCTGGATCACAGGCGTCACCTACGCCATCATCGTCGGTGTCCGTTTGTTCTGGATTGGCAACAAATACACAATTGTCCGTCGAGTCCGGGATGCCATCATCATCATCGTCATCCCCTGTCATCTGCTCACATGCGGCAGGGTTTTGGGTCATATTTGGCACATCCGGGCAGTTATCTATTGCATCGGGCACGCCATCACCATCACGGTCCGAGAGCACAACCTCACCTGGATCGCAGACAGCACCAATGCCGTTCGCATTTCCATCAGCCTGGTCTGGATTCGACGCAAACTCACAGTTGTCACAGGCATCACCAACGCCGTCATTATCACCATTGTCTGCCTGCGTTTCGTTCGCCACATCGGGGCAGTTGTCGTCTGCATCATAAACGCCATCGTTATCCCGGTCATCACACGCATCCCCAATACCGTTCATATTGCTGTCCGCTTGGTCGACATTGGAGACGAGCACGCAGTTGTCGTTCATGTCAGGTACGGTATCTCCATCTAAATCGTTTTGCTGTGGTCCCCCACCGCCATTCATGCCTGAACCATCACAGGCCGAGGCATCTTGGTCGGGATTAAAGACCATGGGGCAATTATCGAGACTGTCGGCGATGCCATCAGCATCGCTGTCGGACATGTCCACAGGATCGTCTTCATCGCAGAGATCTCCGTCGCCATCATCATCAGCATCAGCTTGGTCTACATTCGGCGTACCCGGGCAATTATCGCAGCCATTCCCAATACCGTCGCCATCAATATCGTCGTGGTCGACATCCGCGTCAGTGAGGGTGGGACATGGATCGCATAGATCGCCAATCCCATCATTGTCCCCATCGGCTTGAGCTGCATTGGACACATCCGGACAGTTATCATCCGCATCTGGTACGCAGTCACCATCGGCGTCTTCACTCGCCATCACTGAATCGCACCCATTGGGCTGACCACCCGTGCCAGCGGCACCAGCCGCGCCACCAGAACCAGCATTGCCTCCGCTTCCGCCAGGCAGCATTTCACACGCATCACCCACGCCGTTTGCATCACTATCTTCCTGCTCTGGATTGTACACGTTCGGACAGTTGTCACTCGCATCGACAACGCCGTCCTCGTCCACATCACTCACGGGGGCAGCGTCCGGCGTTAAAGCACTGTCCACCGGCATGCCCCCTATGTTTGCATCCGATGGCTGTATGCCCACATCCAATTGACCTGCATTGCCGCCCTGCCCACCGATGTCGGCTTCAGTCCCTGCCGAACCTGTATCTGCAGTGGAAGACGATTCACCATCATCTCCACTACAGCCCCAAAAGGCTAGGCACCACGCAAGGCACCATATCGTTTGTCTTGAAACACTCATATCCTCTGACCTCATTCAGTTGGGGAATTGCGGCGAACAGCAAATAAATGCATTCGATGAGTTGCAGTTCGTGAAATTACCGCGCCGACTTTCGAAATAGCCTTCTTCCGTATAGGACGTGTATCCACCGCCGTACGAGGTGTTGTTAATGTCACCGGGACAGTTCTGGTAGAAATAATTCCCCTTGGCAACACCACCGGCATGCCAGCCTCCATTAATGCGGCTGTGGCACACACCATCTAGGTTTGAGTTGTGACTGGGTAGAGGCACCATAATGATGCTGTGGTTACGATTCCCCGTCAACGCACTGTAACAGATGCTACGGGCGACATCACGAGGGGAACCTCGTCCGTTGCTGACATCTTTACCATTGACGGTCAGGTTACCCGACACCTTTAGGTCACCCCGAATATTTGACTCATAGCTATTATTGGAGAGACTGCCAACATTTCGATGACCTGTAGAAGCCTTAACAGCGACGGTGCCATCTCCGTTTGCGTCGCCAGTTGTGACCAGGTTCATGCTGCCTGTTCTTACGATGACATTCCACTGAGAATAATAGGACGCCTGCCCGTAGACATGATAACGCCATTCAGGATGGCCGCCACGCACACCAACCTGAGCCCCCTTGACAACGCGCAGCCCAAACCGTGTGCCTAAATCACCGTGAGTCTCCAATTTCCTCACCGTAAGTGAACGGTAACCCGTGTCGATGTAATACTTTACAAAGCCACTATCGTAGTAGGTAGAAAACGCTTCCACAAAGAAACCGTTCGAACTCGACCAGTGATGATCATTGAGGGTAAAGTTTGCAATTTCGCGCTCTCGACTTTGAGTTGCACTCGCGCTGACTCGACCAGCGGCAGCCTCATGAATACTGCCATTCGACAGCTTATCCGTGCTCACCGCTTTCGTGTTTAACGCATCTGTATTTAGTTCGTCTACATTTAGTTCTTCCGCCCTCAAATCGCCGGTCACCTCGAGGTCCCCTCGGATATAGGTCTCGTAGGCAGAGTTTTCGAGCGAAGCGACATTTGCATGACCGGAAGTCTCTTTCACGGCAACCACACCGTCGCTCGACGCATCACCTTCGGTAATCATCTGCATACTGCCTGTTGTCACAGTGACTGACCAATTTGTATAGTACGCTGCTTGAGCATATACATGATATCGATACTCTGGATGCCCGCCACGGTCAGCGACGCGTGCCCCCTTGACAACCCGAATACCGAATCGACTCGCCAAATCACCCATGGTCTCTACTTTTCGAACAGCGAGTGAGCGATACCCTGTATCAATATAATATTTCCGGTACCCACTGTCGTACGAACGCGCGTACGCTTCAATGAAGAAGCCTGCAGTACTCGACCAGTGATGATCGTTCAGGGTAAAGTTGGCAATTTCACGCTCCCGTGCCTGAGTAGCGTTCGCAGACACGATGCCGGCTGTCGCAGTGCTCACCTCTCCGATCTCCACTTCACCGAACTTGCCTTTCTTGGCAGTCACAAGCCCTGTGTTGACGCCATCCGACGTGACCACGCCATCTACGTCCAGTTCAGACTCAGGTACCTCTGTGCCTACGCCGACATTACCGTCAGGTCGGACATAGATTGCCTGAACATCATTGGCTGCCTCATAGAGGGTTCGGATTTCTTCTCCAGTAAGAGCACGATGATAGAAACGGTAATCATCCACTGAACCATTCATCACCTGATTACCAAGACATCCACCGTGTACACCGCCTATCCATCGTCGTGAATAAGAACGCTCATTGCCCTCGGTGGCGATTGAATCTTCCTGAACGCCATCAACATACAAGCGCATACTGTCGTCATCTTTATTCAACGTGACTGCAAGATGATGCCATTTTCCGTCAGTAACATTGCTTACACCATTAATCCGACGGTTACGGGTTTCGGCAGGGTTACTATTATCCCAGAAGCTGAAGTTGGCTTTACCACCGCTAAAATCTCCCCAATATCGCCAGCAGCCGCCCGGTCCCGGATTGGACTCACTCGTCCAGTAGCCCCTTGCTTCAGCCGTCTTGACCCACATCGATATTGTAAAGTAGCCATTCCATCCCGTGGCGTTGCGATAAATATAGTCGTCAGTCCCATCAAATTTCACAGCATTACCTCGCAAACCATCGCCAGTCCAAGTGGCGCCGTTAGCAAAGCTGAAATGATTCTGGCTCCCACTATTGTCTACAATCTGGTCGCCCTCACCCGCGTTGAAGTTTAAATACACCGCTAAGTTTCCAGTGGGCAGACTCGTGCCTCCGGCGCCCGCCAATGGCTGCCCATCAGGGCCGAGAAGTTCTCCAGTTACCGTCAGGTTGCCGTCAATATAAGCGTTCCCATTCACCTCAAGTCGCTCTCGTGGAGAACGCGTATTGAGACCCATGTAGCCGTTCTCTTGAATCGTGACGCTTCGAGACCCACTTCCAGGTGTGCCAGCAGTTTCCTTTGATCTCGAACCAATATAGAGCTTGCTGCCATCCGCCTCGATCATGAAAGAGGCGTATCGAATAGCACCGTTGCTCTTTTCGGTGTCGTGCAAGTAGAGTCCCGGCACCGACCCAGAGATGATTGAAGGTTTACTTCGAGCGTCCACGTTGGCAACGTGGAACTTACCGAGTGGGTTCGCTACACCCACGCCAATCTCCCCGTTGTGCTGAATCATCATTGCACTCCGGTCGGCACCAGCCCCACCAGTTGAAACAATGAACTCCAAAGCCCCTTCGTTACGGGTGTCACTACCGCCTGCCTCGGCCCCCGTACGCAGTTTAATTGTGCCGTGAGCGCCCTGTGCTCGGGGGGTAATCCCTTCCAAACGAAGAAATGGTTGAGAGTTCGCACCATCTCGGTAATTTCGAATCGTTGCACCAGTGGATACGGCGCTGTCATCTTGCACAAACAATTTCGAGGTGCCGGTCTCGGCACCCACTGCAAGACGTCCGGCAATGGCGGCATCGTTAGTCGTTCTCACATCACTTTCGAGCGAGATCCCGCCGTCATTCTGCAACCTGAGATATCCATCCGTGTTGTCCCCTAACAAAGGCGAGACAAAGATGGCTGCTTTCGTGCCCCCCCAGACGATACGCCCATCAGGACCAGGGTCATTGATTTGAAACTTTTGCACCCCAATAATGTCGTTATCCGTGAGTTTGATATCTCCAAGAGTTTGGAGTGCGACCTGGTGCCGAGCCTTTGAAATCTTCGCCTGAGTCGTCTCAACCGATGCACTCGTCATCTTTCCAGCGATGTCCACATTCCCAACGGTGCCCGTGTCCGTGTCGCTACGCATAAATTGACTGCCTTCTAATCCGTCTACACTGTCAGCAATCAAACCACTGCCTGCGCCATCCACTTCTAACAACTTGGCGAGGACCTGCTCGGGCGTGTCTGGAGAGCCATCTCCACCCGCAACCCCCGCTGGTCCTCGTTCACCCTGCGGTCCCTGAGGTCCGACCGGGCCGGGAGCCCCGTCCGCGCCGTTGCGACCGTCTTGACCATCGTCGCCTTTGGGTCCTTGCAAGCCAGTGGGTGCACCCACCCACCGCCCCTGAGCATCGATTACGAGGTTCCCACCCACAGCGACCGACGACGGAGTAATATCACCTGTTACATTCAAGGCATTGCGTGCAATCATCGCTGCTGGCACGTAATTCACCGCGGTGCGTGGCACCAATTCACGTCCACCATCGATACTCATGCCCAGGTACACAGCCTCGCGTTCGAAAATATCGAGTGGTAATACTGTTTCGGAGCCAACCTCAACAGCGTAGTAGCCGTTAATGACCGCGACACCTGCATGCGTTTCTTCGAAAAGAACTGCGCCAGCTTCAAGCGCATCGTATAGCTTTAAGTTGATCGTGTAATTTCCATTAAGCGGTCTATTTTGTCCATCGCTTAAGAGTCCTTCCTGAACGAAAACATTCGGTAATGCCCAGCTCTGAATCGAGAACAGACAGACCCCAAGCGCTATGAACCGTGCAATGACGCTCATATTATCCCCCAACGTGATATCCCATCGTGGAGATTGTCCCTGGAATCAGACAATATTTCAAACAATACTGTTCGGAGAGGGACTC
>JBMYRY010000072.1:0-8809 GCA_049602795.1 Bradymonadia bacterium | reverse complement strand
TTCCGCAATATCAAGGGGACGGTGAGTCACACCGTTGGGCTTTTCTACCTCAACAAAAGGAAATAGAGCATCCTCGGGCACACCAATTTCAGCGTAGTTACGTGCAGCTAGAACATTGTTGATTCTGAGTCGTTCCTTATGGATGAGATGACCATGTCCGCTCTCATCGATCTCAATGACTTTTTCCTGCGAGAGCACCCGAGTATTCATGTGATCTTGAGCGAGTGTGGTCTTACCGTGCTGCTTGAGACGGGAACCTCCAGGAAGCCAAGCGTTCAATTGCATGGCGGTGTAACTGTTTGGGTTTTCTCGGACAATTTTGGGTAAGAGGTGGGTTACGAGACCCTTAATTGTTTCTGCTGCTCCGAGATCATCATATTTGACCCGGTCGTGCTTAAGCAGGAACTTGGCAGCTTCTGAAGTACGGTTCAGCGCAATCAGCAATCTCGACTTCAGGCGTTCTGCGTGCGCCGTTTGTCCGAGTGTCGAGAGCATTTCTTCAGCCCTATCGAGTCTATACCATCTCAATGTTCGTTCCACGGCATTTTCAAACCGTTGGCAGGCAAGATCCGTATCAATGAGTTGGTTAATATTAGCACTCGACTCTCCTAGTGGTCCGAGCACGACGTCGAGATGTTTACAATCAGGTGGTCCCAGACTCAAATATCGTTTGGCAAGCAGCGGTGTTTCGTTGTCTCGTTCGAGCGCCAATAGGGTTTTGATGCTCCAGTAGAGACTTTCACGGTCATCATCATGTTGTTTAATCAGGTGCCGAAGAGATGCCCATGCGTCCTCAAAGTTCTTTAACTGGTACGCTTGAATTGCCAGATGTAGGGAAAGAAGCGGTGCAGGGGTGGTCGCGATTAGGCTTTGGAGCTTCATCCGTTTTTCATGCCAGGACGCACCGACTGACTGCAGGCTCATGAGCGTTTGCAAGATGAACGGGGCAGATGATTGGGTGCTTGTATTCAACTTCGTTCCCAGTATCTGCATGTGGTCATTGTGCATGAGGGCTGTTTCCCTTTGTATAAATGCCCACAGCACCCCATCTTCTTTCGGGACTACAAACTGCGGCATGCGAGTCGTAAATGCCTCACATGATTTGGGGCTCTCATGAAGTTTAGGTGGCGTGTCACCGGTCCAAAGCATCTCGATGGGTGAGAACACATCATCGGGCTCAATGAACAGATTACGGGTTGATGGTTTACGAGTGGTTTCACCGTCGATGAGAATGAGCATAGCCTCAGGCCCGTCAATTCGAATACAGGCACTGTCTCGTGAGAGTTGAAAACGAGCATGCTGAATGTGGTGGGCGGCGCCTTGGCGTGCGGCATGACCAACAGAGACAGTAGTCCATTCTCGCGCCTCAATTAAGTTAAACCCATGACGTCGTAATGCAAGGTTTGGGGCGAGTTCACGCGTCTGTTTGTGTGTTTGGACGAGTACGGGTGTCCAAATAGAACTGAGCGTTGATTGGCTCCACCAGCGCGCTAATTCGCCAACGTCGTCAGAGCGGTTACGCAGAGGCTCAAGGAGGCTTTTGGTACGCGTGTGGTCTAGGCGTAGTCGTGCGAGATATCCAAGACCAAGTCGGGACCACGGGTGATCTCCGGCTTGCTGAAAATGTTTCCTCGCTGTTTGATAATCCTCGGTCAGTACTTTGTACCAGGCGGACCTGAGCAATGTACTTTGTGAGGGGTTGGTGCCAATGAACACTTTAGGCACTGTGTGCTTGACGGGCGGGCGACTACCGCAGCCTAGCAGGCAACAAAATACGTAAATCCATAATGAGATGTATTTCACTGTTCACCCCCGAACGCGTCCATAAGGTCATCAATTAAGGACGATGGGGTAGTTCGCTGAAAGTGTGATGGTGCAAGAAGGTGTGCCTTCAGCTTAATGCGTTTTTTAGGGGACGTATCGTGAGTGGTAATCGTGACATGACCCCCTTCTAGAGGAATCTTTACTGCTTGGTCGACGCTCCATTCGAGCGTCTGGGGTAGGGTGATTGAAAACGAGCGAGGCAAATCATGAGTTTCAAATAATTCTTGTTTCGTCTGATTAAACCAAGCGCTTTTAGTGCTCAGGATTGTGTGCAAGAGTCTTACATTGGACAATGTGAGTGGGGTGGCTCGGACTCGAAAATGTGCCGATGCACGATCGGTATCTATATTTAACTCAGCATCGTTTACAGTCCATCTTGGCAATCGCGTCGCTATCCAGGTTTGTGGTTGGAGAGGGTCCAGATGTCCGCCTTCAATTTGGTCCAATAACGCGCTGGTGGCATGACCCTTTAGGTATAAGTCAATCTGCCATTGTCCCCGATGAGATGAGCGTGGAGAAAAAGACCATTCAATGGATTCTTCGTCCACGGAGTTTACTGGAATGGTTTTAAGTCCTGCGTGTCCACCCAGCACTCGCGATTGCGCGCCTTGGACGAGTGCAGGGAGTCTATCTAGACCCAAGTTTGGCTCATTTGGGTCCAAATAGACTTGGTCTTGTGGTGCATACACAATCGCATGATCGAACAGTGCGAGCGTGGGGAGTGCATGGCTTAGCTTAGGTAGTCTTCGAGACCGGACAAGTGCAAACTCTAAAGGAATATCGAGCGTTCTCGCAAGCGTGATTAGAAGTACCGCTTTGTCTTTGCAGTCGCCGAGAGCGCGACGCCAAACCTGCTCCGGAAATTCGGGGATTCGACTATGTTCACCGAGCTCGAGTCCGACGTAATGAACGTCTCTCTGCACCGCCTTAAAGAGCCTTTCTAGGCGCTTCTTTCGATTCGTTTCATTGCCAACGATACTGTGGGCAATTTTCTTGAGAAATGGGGTGGGCTTGAACCTGTTCTTTATCGCCAATCGATAGATTTCGTCTAATTTAGACCACTTTTCGACCATTGAGATCATGAGGGTTTCTGATGAGGGATGGTCCTTTGCATCGTGGTTATGAAGGTGTTTTCGTGTGATCGATTGAGTGCTCAACTGAGTCGAGGTGGAACTTAGTTGTGCAAATAGAGGTTTATCTTCAGTCTGCCAACTTACCTTAAACTCGTCTGTTGGCCATTGTTCATGCAACGGGAAGAGCCATCCGGATAAACCGGGGAGTTCTGGGTCAGTTGAATGGTCAATCACGCTCCAGTCAAGTTCGATTAAATCTCCTGGCTTGAGTCCTGAAAAGGTCAACCGTCGCCGACGGGCGTCGTAGTAGAGTCTAGCGTTAGGCAGATTGGTGCTTTCATCTGTTTCCCTCGGTACAATCGTATTCGTACCATTTCTCTTCAAAATAGCGCGCCTAATTCGGATGAATTGACGATCTGGTACGTATTCGAGTGCAAACGAAACAGTCGAATTCGAAATGCCCCGTGATACGCGTACATGTCGTTTGATCCGGACCTCGGTCAAGCCATTGCTTTTGATCGTGACATGTTGATGGAGTCTGAGATTTCGGATAGGCGCTTTGATTTGTACCTTTGATTCAGGCTTGGGTTGCGTAAAGAAGTGGTCAGCCCTCTTCATCTCACTAGGAATGGGCTGAGAGTCCTGTGACGTCGGCGTCATCGAGAACCTCGGGAGATTGAAGTTAATCTGGGTTGCGAGTGCGAATCGATGCGTTGAACGGAGTGGTGGGAATGTGTTTTCTCCAGTTGCGTCGAATATTCGCCAGCACGATGGGCATTGCAAAATCGCCTCGAAACGCGCTTGATGAAAGGTCTCTAATTGCCCAGCACGCAGAAGAAAGCTTAACCAGGTGTACATGTCGGCGCGCGTTCGGTGTGGCGAATGCGTCAGTTGCTTGAGGAGATGTTGGCTTTCCGTTAGCTGATCTGAGTTAAGAAGATAACCATATCTTTGTCTGAGGAACTTTAAGTCTCCTTGATGCGGCTTCAATATCGCCGCCGACCGGGCACTCAACCCTGCATCATCGAGCAACGCTGCGAAAAGAGCGTGATGGAGTTTCTTCGTTGGGAGCGAAGCATCCAATTCAAGTGTTTTCAGGCGCCGATAGGCTGCTTTGGGTCGGCCGCGACGGATGGATTCGAGCCCCGAAAAGTAATTCAACGCTCGCCACCACTTTCGATCATGGCCTTCCATCGGCTGTTCGTCGAATGTTGGGCGCCACTGCTCAAGCCATTCCAGTTGCAGAAGTACGAACGCGTATTTCCATGGCGAGGTTGACTCAAGCTTCTGCTCTAACCAAGGGCGCAGGGTCTGCAGTTTCTCATGATCGTTGTGCACGAGGGCCCATAACACCGACAGCCAGGTTGGCGCTTGCGTCTCCGCTTCAACACCGAGTCTGGTGAGACAGAGTGCTCTATCCTTGGGTATTTGGGTCAATAGGCGAACTGCCAACCGTTTCTGATGGGTAGGGTCTGAGAGTGTAATTGTCAGTTGTCTAGACGACTCATCGACCGGGATGGCATAGATTGCATTGTCTAGAAAGTGTGCTGCAATCTTCGATTCTGCTCGCAGCGGTTTGTCATTCAATAAGACCTGACTGGCTGGGGGCAGGGTCACGCCAAGGCGTTGATTTGATGTCGTCGGGGGCAGGGTGAGCGTTATTTTGAGTGGTGACCCGTTTTGCGCTCCGGGCAATTGTGCGGGTAGTGGAGCTAACTGCGAGGTATATGGGCTAATTGCCAGTGGTTTTGGATGACGATGTAGTGTGTACGATTCGAAGGGGAGCAGCCCCAATGCGCGATAGACCTGCGTTTGCTCCGCGAGCAAAAATTGCTCACTTTGATGATTCGCCTTTACCCAGAGGGTCATTTGGTCGGCCCATTTTTTCGAGGACGATATGCTATGCGAGAATGGGGGGAGCGGTTGCTCCAGCGCAATCGATTCCAAGATATGTTCGAGGTCCGATAGTTCTCGGTTTCGCTCGTTGTTTGTGTGATCAGGCTCGGCCCCGATTAGTCGAGGTAGACAAAGGCAGAAAATAAGAGCACGTAGGTGAAACATCTCACACAGTCACACGATTAAAGGATTTGCTAGTAAAGTGTGACACACGTCGTGTCACTTTGTTTCAGCATGTCATCTTTCGAATTCTTTCGCAGCCTATAGCGTGTGTAAGGGGGAGTGGATTGACACATCTTTAATTGATTTTCCAACAGTGATTCGTTGGCAATTGCTCCTTTTGGGCCTATGTTCACTCAACATCAAAGACGATTAGGAAGAGGTGATGGCAAAACGCAAAACTATCTTTGCTTGCCAAGGTTGTGGTCAGACGTACGCGAAATGGCAGGGTAAATGCTCCACATGTAACGAATGGGGTCAGATTGAGGAGGAAGCCGCGCCAACAGCACGCCCATCCGGCTTAACATCTGTGGCTCAAGAGCCAGTGCCCTTGCATGACGTTCAAAGCGCGGACCACGAGCGTACCGAAACACAGATTAAAGAATTTGATCGGGTTTTGGGTGGGGGGATGGTTGATGGTGCTTTAGTCCTCATCGGTGGAGATCCCGGCGTGGGTAAATCAACGCTGATGCTTCAGGCATCGGCTCATCTATCGGCGAGTGGTCGCGAGGTACTCTATGTCAGCGGAGAAGAATCCTTGCATCAAACAAAAATGCGCTTTGATCGCCTTGGCATAAAGACCGAGCATTTGTGGATTATTTCGGAGACCGACTTAGGCTCTATTGAAGGTCACGTAAATCGAATGAAACCTGCCTTTCTTGTGATTGACTCGGTGCAAACATTGAGTTGTCCAGAAGTACCGTCTGCACCTGGAAGTGTTACCCAATTGCGACAATCAACGCATCGATTGATGCAGTTGGCAAAAGGTAGGGGGGTGGGCACATTCTTGGTGGGTCATGTGACGAAAGAAGGGGCGATTGCTGGACCACGTGTTCTTGAGCATATGGTAGACACTGTTCTGTATCTGGAGGGCAATCGGGGGCAATCGCTTCGTGTTCTGCGAGCTGTCAAAAATCGATTCGGTAGCACAGACGAACTCGGCACGTTCCAGATGCAGTCGAATGGACTGATTCAGGTTGAAAACCCATCGGCATTCTTTTTGGCTGAACGTGATGCCACAAGCGCTGGAAGTACTGTCTTTGCGAGTCATGAGGGCTCTCGTCCCCTGCTCGTTGAGATACAAGCACTTGTGATTCAGTCCAATTATGGATCACCAAGGCGCACCGCTCTTGGTGTAGACCAACAAAGACTTGCGCTGCTTATTGCTGTGCTCGACAAAAAGTCTGGTCTTGAATTGGGGGGGTGTGATGTCTTTCTTAATGTCGCGGGCGGTTTGCGTCTTGAGGAGCCAGCTACCGATCTTGCTGTGCTTGCATCGCTTGTCTCGAGTCATTTAGAACGCCCGATTTGTCCAGAGACAGTCGTTTTCGGTGAAGTCGGCTTGAGCGGAGAAGTCAGGGCCGTTGAAGCTGCGAAAAATCGAGTCCTAGAGGCGAGTCAACTCGGACTAAAGCGCGTGGTGATGCCCAAGAATAATCTTCAGAATCTCAAAGCGCCATCGGGTACTGAGTTGGTGGGGGTTGAACATGTGAATGAATTGCTAGATGTGCTTTTTTAGTTCATAGAGTGGTCTGACGTTATTTGCTGCATGGAGAATTAAAATGTTGATCGTGAGGGCTAGCCGAACTTCAGATTTAGACGCCTTGTACGAAATGGCGGAAGCCGCGGCGATTGGGTTGACAACATTGCCTCGAGATCACGATATGCTTCGGGCATATCTGGAGGATTCGAAACACGCTTTTGAGAAGAAGGTTTCGAAGCCGAGAGATGAGAGATATCTGCTGGTGATGGAGGATGCCCTAAGTGGAGAGATCGTTGGATGTGCTGGAATTACCGGTCGCGTAGGGGGCTTCGAGCCCCATTATACATATGATTTATCAAGTGAGACCATCGCGAGCGAAAGTCTGGCGGTCTCCAAGGTCATCGAGACATTGCATTTGAGTGAAACTCATAAGGGACCCTCGGAAATTGGCACGCTATTCGTCCGTCCAGAGCGACGAAGACATGGTGGTGGGCGCTTGATGTCTTTATCTCGCTTTTTGTTCATGGCAGTGCATCCAATTCGGTTTGCACCTCTTGTGATCGCGGAGATGCGTGGGCGCTCTAATGAAGAGGGGCAGTCACCATTTTGGGAGAATATCGGTCGTCATTTTTTCGATTTGAACTTTGCTCAAGCTGATCTTTTGAGTGCATCCGATAAACAGTTCATTGCGGATTTGATGCCAAGACACCCAATTTACATTCCGATGTTGAGCCCGGAGGCGCAAGGGGTGATTGGTCAAGTGCATAGTGAGACGGAGCCTGCGCTAAAATTGCTTCGCCAGGAAGGGTTCACATTTGCTGATGCAGTAGATATCTTTGATGCAGGACCGGTCTTATCCGTTGAACGCGAAGACATTCGTAGCATTAAGGAAAGTGAGCGCGGCAAATTTTCTGAGGTGCTCAAAACCACCTCATCATCAGCAGACTTCATCATTGCGAACCCATCGATTGAGTTTAGGGCTGGTCTGGGATCAGTGCAGCGTCTTGACAACGGTGCGGTTGCGTTAGAACAAAGTTTAGCGTTGGGACTCAATCTAAAGTTGGGGGATGAGGTTATTTTTACACCTGTCCGTGCGACGAAATAGCTCGACCCTCATCAGTGTACAAACAGCAAACGTGGAGGCCGCTTTGAAAAAATCTCGCGAAGAATGGCAAGCATTGTTGAGTCCTTTGGCATTCAAGGTGACTCGAGAGCATGGTACTGAGCGGCCCTTTACGGGGATCTTAAACGGTGAAAGTCGTCTTGGCGTTTATGCCTGTGTGTGCTGTGGTCAAAATTTATTTGAGAGTGACACGAAGTTTGATGCCGGTTGTGGCTGGCCAAGTTTTTTCCGAGTTCTACCTGGCGCTGAGGTGAGAGAGCTAGAAGATCATTCTCACGGGATGCGTAGAGTTGAGGTGCGATGCGGGCAATGTGAGTCCCATTTGGGTCATGTCTTTCCCGATGGACCGGCACCGACAGGTCTCCGCTACTGCATGAACTCCGTCTCCCTTAAATTTACAGCTGAGACGGGCGAGGTGGTGATGGACACCTAGGTTCATATCAATCAAAAAGAAAAGGCGGTCTGACGACCGCCTAATCTTTTTCAAGAACGTAACGTCTACCTTACCACTCGAAGGTAACGCTCGCTTGAGATGCCCAGTTAGCTGTCGCTGTGCCGGTTAGAGCAAAAGGTCCATTGAGCAAGAAGTCTCGGTTGATGGCGACGTCAAAGAGAAGTTTTTCCCACTTTGCGCTCATACCAACCGCGTAAGTCGTTATTCCAGCAGTGTCGGTAGCTTCATCTCCCCCATCAGGTTTGTTCGTGGTTAACGCTCGAGCATAACCAATACCACCTCTGAAGAGGAGCCAATCATTCATTGGAGACTCGAATGCGACATTAACGCCAGGAATAAGGATTGCCGAGACCTCATTGTCGTTTGCATCCTTATTTGCAAGGTATCCCGTTGCGGCGAGCAAAGCGACGGTGCTCTTTCCCGCCCGAAAAACTGGACCGGCTCCAAATGAGCCCGCTACAAATGAGTTTTCTGCGGCATCGCCACCTTCGGGTGTATCTTCGGTGGTTCCATTCCCCGCTTGGATGATGATCCCGAGGTCTACGTTGTCACCGACTTTGTTCTTGAGGTAACCACGATAATTAACCGCAAGCGTGAGCGCATTGCCCTCAAGCTGATCTTTATTTTCTGCTACGCCATAGTCTGCAATCACCGAGAAATCGTGCGCTGCATCAGATGAATCACGGCTGTACCCAGCAACAAGATTAAGGTCCATATGTGTTTGTTCCACGGGATCC
>JBMYRY010000071.1:0-8829 GCA_049602795.1 Bradymonadia bacterium | reverse complement strand
TATCGCTGAAAGTCCATGCCCTTGCGTCCAAGCGCAAGCAGCATCTCAAGTAACTCCCTAATGGAACTCGCTTCAGAGACGTCTTCACCTTGTAACAGACTAAACTTATTCGCTTTGAGAGAAGGAAGCTTCTCCAAAATGCGTTCCGCAGATTCGTACGGCGCTTTAGTACTTGAGTGTACATCGACAAAAGTGCGTCGTTCACCACCCGCCAAACGAGTACGCATGACAATTCGATAATAGGGGGAAACCTCTACGCGCGGTTCAAAGCTAATGACTTCTCCATCTTCAGAGATTTCATCCGGAACCGATATATATTTTGAGGGTTCTTTCTCAACCGTAAAGCGCACCGGAATTTCATCTGGATAATTCTCGTCGAGATAGTCCTTAACCGATTGAGCAACCTTCTCTAAGCTGTCAGCTGACTCAAAATCCACAGAATCGTCCATCAGAGAATTCAGCAGTAGTGCCTCAAATACACGAGCATCTCCCCGGCGCTGGACCAAAGAAAGCTTGTCAAGGAACGAACTCAAGGCGGTTAGAAAGTTTCTCAGGTGATCACCCTCAACGACCTCGTCTTCACCAATCCTCACTCTCGCTGATTTGCTTGCCCCCTCCACAAGAAAATCTTGCATCGCAGCTTCATTCTTCAAATATCTTACCTGCTTGCCTTTTCTCGCTCTAAACAGCGGTGGCTGTGCAATGTAAAGATAGCCTTTCTCGATCACCTCAGGCATTTGTCGATAGAAAAACGTCAACAGAAGTGTCCGAATATGCGAACCGTCAACATCTGCGTCGGTCATGATGATGATCTTATGATAACGCAATTTGGCAATATCAAAGTTGTCAGTGCCTATACCAGTCCCTAACGCCGTGATCAGGGTGGTAATCTCTTGGCTAGAGAGCATCTTATCAAGACGGGCCTTCTCCACGTTAAGAATCTTACCGCGTAAGGGTAAAATCGCCTGCGTGGCACGGTCTCGTCCTTGCTTTGCAGAACCACCCGCAGAATCACCCTCCACAAGATACAGTTCGGAACGCTCTGGCGCCTTTTCTTGACAATCGGCCAGCTTACCAGGCAGCGCCGCAGAATCTAACGCGCCCTTTCGCCGAACAAGTTCACGCGCTTTTCTCGCAGCATCGCGAGCTCTCGCCGCACCAATAGCCTTTGAGATGAGATTTCTTGCATGCGATGGATTTTCCATCAGCCATTCAGCTAACCGGTCTGCCAATGCGCCTTGAACGACCGGCTTGACCTCGCTCGAAACGAGCTTTTCCTTTGTTTGAGAACTAAATTTCGGGTCGGGTACCTTACATGAAATAACCGCGATCAAGCCTTCGCGAACGTCGTCCCCAGAAAGGCTACCTTTGAGTCCCTTAGTGAGTCCTTCATTGGCAGCGTAGCTGTTAAGTGTTCGCGTAAGCGCATCACGGAAACCCGACAAATGAGTACCACCATCACGATTTCGAATATTGTTCGTAAAACAGTGAATTTGCTCCTGGTAGGCATCGGTCCATTGTAAAGCCAGCTCAACCTCGACATCATCCCGAGTTTCATTAAAGTAGACTGGCTCCGGATGTAGAGGCGATTTATTCTTCGCCAAATGCTCCACGAATGATGCAATGCCACCGTCGTACTTAAATACGTGGGCCTTATCTTCTTCTCTCTCATCCGTGATAACAATCTTCACGCCTTTGTTGAGGAATGACAACTCACGGAGACGTTGAGAGAGGATGTCGAAGGAAAACTGATTGTGCTCAGTAAAGATTTCGCGATCAGGCTGAAAGCGAATATGCGTGCCCGTGTGATCAGTGCTCTCCATCTGAGTGAGCGGTGTGGTTGGATCACCAAATTCGTATGTTTGCACATGCCTACGACCATCGCGACAAATCGTTAAATCCAACGTCGATGAAAGTGCATTGACACACGAGATGCCTACCCCGTGTAAACCACCCGAAACCTTATAAGAATTATCATCAAACTTTCCGCCCGCATGGAGAACGGTCATAATGACCTCAGCCGCACTACGACCCTCTTCCGCGTGCATACCAACTGGAATACCGCGGCCGTTATCTTCGACCGAGCAGCTTCCATCCAAGTGCAAGGTGACTGACACTTGATCACAATGCCCAGCAAGCGCTTCGTCGATGGCATTATCAACAGCTTCATAGACAAGTTGATGTAATCCGGTCCCATCATTCGGATCACCGATATACATACCTGGACGTTTTCTGACCGCCTCAAGACCTTTTAAGACCTTAATGCTCTCCGCATCATAATTGTTCTGCGACTCGTTCTCCACAGCGCCGGCCTCCACCTTATTTTGCTGTTATTTCGACACACGGCCACCACTTGATGGTCCAATGCCGTTGGCAGCGCGAACAGTACCACGACTGCACTAGCTCAA
Source organism: Bradymonadia bacterium (assembly GCA_049602795.1). GTDB lineage: Bacteria > Myxococcota_A > Bradymonadia > UBA7976 > UBA1532 > JBMYRY01. Next base: position 6,421 of record JBMYRY010000071.1, on the reverse strand, counting down.
CAAGGAGGAAGCTTCATGTTTACAGAGAAAAACGGTCAACTGAGAGTGGATTTACTCTTCTGTGCTCTCTACCGGCTCGATGATCAATCGGCGCCTTTGTCTACCATCACTTCGCGTCACGATTTCAGCGTCATTAACGAGAGCGTGATGCACGAGTTTTCGTTCCGCTGAGGAAAGATCTGAAACATAGATTCTGCGGTTGGCGCTCTTGGCTATATCTCCAAGTGGTTTGGCTAACTCGGACAAAAGAGCCGAACGTGCCTGATATCGACCACCAAAGTCGAGAATACAATCGTATCGTTCTCCTTGGTTGGAGAGCACTCGACTTGTCAACAGTGACAAAGCAGATACGAGCTCTGAACGGCTTTCTAGACTTTCTGCCTGTCCATCGATCTGAAACCGGATTGCACCGTCTTCTTCAAAAGCCTGTACCGCTGCTTGTTCAGTAAGATCTGACAAAACCTCATTCAAAAATTTGATACCGCGCTCAACCGGTGATTCGTTCGACATTGGATTTACCATCAACTAGTTGCTTTGGATGCGACTAGCCCTTGTTTTCTATACATATAAAACTGCTGAATAATGCCTAATACAGTATTCACAAGAATATAAACCACCAACCCAGAAGGCAAAAATAGCATCATCCCTGTAAACATTACTGGCATTACGTACATGATAATCTTCTGCTGCGCCTGATCGCCTGCGCTCGGATTCAGTTTCATCTGGATCAACATCAATACACCCAAGAGCAAGGGCGTGATATACGTGGGGTCTTCGACGGATAGGTCAGTAATCCACAGACCGAAAGGCGCCTGATACAGCTCAACTGCGGAATAAATAGTCCGGTAAAGTGCAAAATAGATGGGCATCATTATGATCATCGGCAAGCAGCCAGCAAGCGGATTAACATTATTGTCTTTGTAAAGCTTCATCATCTCTTGCTGCAAACGCATCTTATCGTCTTTATACTTGTCCTGAAGCTTCTTTAATTCTGGCTGCACCGTCTTCATCGCTGCCATTGATCGATATTGCTTTATTGTAAGCGGCATAGTGATCAATTTTACCAAGACAGTGAGGAGAATAATCGCGATACCCCAGTTCGCAACAAACCCAAAAAAGATGTGCATGAACCACAACATTGGTTTGCACATGACATGGAACATTCCGAAGTCGATTGCATCTTCAAGTGACACGCTACCTTGGGATAATTCGGATAGTTTCTTGGGACCCATAAATACCGCATATTTACGCGTCACGGTCTCTCCGGGCTGGATGAGTCCATCCCCCAAGCCCACAAGATTGATAAATCGAGTAAACCCCTCTCGAGGTGGTTCAACGCTTGATGCGCACGACTTTAAAGCCCCATCAGGTGAATAAACAGCCGTCAAAAAGTAACGCGTGCCGATGCCAGCCCAGGAAACATCTTTCGTAAAAGTATTGGATTCTCCGTCCGCAACATTTTCGGTGATATCATTGCCCAGCAAGCGCTCAAAACTACCCCCGGTTTTGCACAATGACTCGTACATATGAAGGGGCGGCATGAACATGCTTCCTTGAGCATTTGCATCATCCTGTATCCCTTGTAACTTGACGTCTGCAGCATAAGAGATCGGTGCCTGACCTGCATTACGCAGAACCAATTCCGTTTCCATTTGATGCTGCGCTTTAGCAAGGGATAGACGCCGCTCAACCCGTAGGTTCGACTGAGGGTCAGCCCATCTCATGATGACCTGCTCACCGACTCGTTCCATGCTGTAGGCGATTTTTTGAAGCTTTCCATTAATGGTCAGCTGTAGTTCAGGACTCAAAAAGCCACTGGTTTTCGTTGAGGCTAGATTACCTGAAATCAGCTCTAACAGCGCCCTACCTTGAGCATCATCTTCCGTGGCATACTGATCATTTTTCAATATCCAGTGACTCAATGCACCATCTCGGTTTTGGACGGTAACCGTTTGCAATTCGTTGTCCACAACCTCCGTACTCAGCGGTGCTGCCGCGACCGCCACCACCTCTGCAGGAGGAGCTACCCCAGGGTCCTGCGTATCTTTACCTGGTGTTTTCGACGCTTCAGACGTGGTGACTGATGTCTCAGTGGGCGCTTCAATCGGAGGTGGTGGTGGATTGAAGTATTGCCATATCATTAAAATGCCAACTGATAACGCGATGGCGCTGATCATATTCTTCTGATCGATCTCTTGTGATGGTCCATTCATTCGTCTACTACCGGGTCATGCCCACCCGGATGAAAGGGGTGACATTTCAAAATACGTTTACAAGTCATCCAAAGGCCCTTCGAAGGACCCATCTTTGTTATTGCTTCCACAGCATACTGCGAGCATGTCGGCGTGAATCTACAACTCGGTCCCTTCAAAGGCGACAGAAATGTTTGATAAAATCTGATCAACCTCAACAAAGCGCGCTTAACCATGTGCAGTAGGGACCGATTTCTGCCGGCTAATATACAACACCCTAAGCTGCTCAGCGCCTTCGAGAAACTGCCGCTGAGTCTCCTCCAGTGTCTTAATCGGACGCTGCCTCCGCGCTACAAGCACGAAATCTAAATCCGGTGGAAGCACGTCTCGTGTCATGCGAAACGTTTCTCGGACCAGTCGCTTGACCCGATTTCGTACAACGGCATTGCCAACTTTTTTGGATACAGTAATGCCGACACGAGCGATACGTCGCCTTCTCTTGCGACCATATATGATGAAGTTTTCCGTCACTACACGGAGCGGACTTCTCTGGATCGCAAGATACTCGTTGCGTTTGAGAATTCGCGCGCTTTTCGGATAGCCGTGAGGCTGAGGATTCACTTGCGGTAGGTTGAGACGCTCAGACGCTTTCGTCCCTTAAGACGTCGGCGCTTGATGATTGTTCGGCCCGACGCAGTTTGCATTCGGCTCTTGAAGCCGTGCGTTCTTCGTCGAGAAACCCTACTGGGCTGATAAGTCCGTTTCGACATGACGTTTTCTCCAGCGTTTGCCTGGTTAAATTCAGAGTGATCAACACTCAGGGTCGCGAATTGAACCATGCAATTGATATTTTGTCAAGCTAGAGATCATTGAAACTGATCATTTTACGTCTCATGAAGATCTCATTTACGTTGCTCAAAAGATACGAACATAATTCACGCACTTCTACTCTTTACTGGATCACTTCATCAAACTTGAATCACGAACTTGACGTATATGAGCGTACATGTATGTTGATCTGCCTAAATATCCTCCCACCCTAGTAAATGGGGCATATGCGAGGATCCGAGGGCATTGGCAAAGGGTGTGACCCATGAAATTCATTGCGTTTTTCAGAAAGGATCAAAATAACCTTGCGAGGTTTCGAAGGCTACTGTTACTAGAGGAGAACGCGCTGAAGAGTTCGGGAAATCGATCATTCTAATTGGCGCTGTATCAAGCGATGAATAAGAAGGGAAAAAGTTTTCAACAGGTGTTGATAACTCTGTGGATAAGTGCGCCCAGCGTATGAGTAAAATAAGACAAGGTCTGGTCAGTTGAATAAAGTTTGGGAAAAAGCGTTGCGTTCGATTCGTGCTCAAGTCACGGCAGAGAACTACTCAACTTACTTTCGTCCACTACAATTTGAGGGCATTGAGAACGGTCGATGTATTCTTAATGTCAACGATGCCTTTTTCGGAGATTGGATCGTTGCACACTACACCGATCTGCTCACGAAAGAGGTCAGTCTTGCGCTAGAGCAGAGCGTCACAATTGAGATCAGGACGGTGAAGGCACAGCCCAAACCGAGATCGAGAGGACGCAAGATCAACGTGATCGAGAAACAACAGTCAAATGTCCTCGTGGATACGTTTCCGACCAACGAAAACTATCACTTTGATCGGTTCGTTGTTGGACCCTCTAATGAACTCGCGTATGCAGCCTTTCAGGCAGCGGCTAGACGTCCAGCAGCCTTGTACAATCCATTGTTTTTGTATGGCCCGACTGGCCTTGGTAAAACACATCTATTGTTTGCGCTAGGTCAAGCCATCCGGGAAGAGAATCCGAGCGCGCGTATTGTTTACCTGAGCGCCGAAGAGTTCACCAATCAGGTCGTTTCTCATATTCGAACGCGAAACATGGATGCATTTAGAGAAACATATCGAAACCAATGTGATGTTCTTCTGATAGATGACGTCCATGTCCTTGAGGGCAAAGAGAGAACACAAGAAGAGTTTTTTCATACATTCAACGCCCTCCATCAAATGAGAAAACAAATCGTTCTCACAAGTGACCGAAACCCAGAAGAAATGGGGGGGTTAGAGGCACGACTGCGTTCACGGTTTCAGTGGGGTCTCATGTGCGATATTCAAGTGCCTGCTCTAGAGACGCGCGTCGCGATCTTGCAGTCGAAAGCAGAACGTGATGGGATCCGACTACCCCAAGATGTTGCATTCTTTATTGCAGAGACGATCTCTCAAAATGTTCGTCAACTTGAGGGTGCCCTCGTACGACTATCGGCATACGCAAGTCTTCGTAAGGAAGCCATTACAACTCGTTTTGCCCAATCGATACTTGGCAATGGCACAAGACCGAAGGAAGCTGCGCCCACCATTGAAAAGATTATTGAAATGGTTGCTGAACAGTACGGGGTTGACGTCAGCGAGCTCACCGGAAAGAGGCGGTTACGACGCTTTGCTCATCCAAGGAGCTTAGCGATGTACCTATGCAGAAAATATACTCAAGCGTCATTCCCAATGATTGGTGAAAGCTTTGGTGGGAAAGACCACAGTACGGTCGTTGCTGCCTGCAAGAAAGTCGAAAAAGGACATCAGGAAAATCCGGGAATAGCCCAAGAACTCTCAACACTCGAAGAGCAACTGCCATCACCGGCGAAAAATCGAGGGTAGCTACGAGTGACGTAAGCTCAGTCACCCATAGCTAAAATCACCCGCCTATAATCGCTCTACCAACGACCATGAAAATGTCGCACAGCCACTCGCGTAATCATTGATATCGGCTGCTGGGCTATTGAGTGCTTCCACAAAACTTTCAGGATTGTATCGAGTTTGGCAGTATCGCAAATCATCACCCTCATAGACGAGGTCAAACCGACTCCACATCCCCTGATCTGACACGTTGTTTAGATCATTGAAACCAATGATGATGTAATGGTTGTCTGACTCTCCCGAGAGAAGGCGAGCATGATGGAAGAGATAGGGTCGAAGGTCAGGGTAGCTCAACGTAATGTACGATGAGCCGAGTTCGAACTCAGTACCCATGCCATCGTTACCCGAGAAGTCTAGTTGAAAGTTTGCCGCTGCGAGCATGCTATAGGGAAATTCGAATTCTCCACATCCCGTCTCGACATCTTGATTATCGAACTGAGCATCGTCTAAGGCTGATTCCAAAGAATCAGAACCAAAACTTGCCTGGCAATAGTAATTGACAACATCGCTTCCATCACTCGATGTAAAATCGAACATAGAATACGTATCTTCCATCACATCGCGACCCACCGCATATGTTCCATCCGAGGCAATGAATTCCAAGACATAGGCAGAGACGTATTCAACAGGCATATCATTCTCGTCAGGATACGTGCCACCATCGGTGATGATCACCAGTTCATTAATGTTTAACTGACCAGGATTTTGAAATCCGAAAAGTCCAAACAACGGCTGAGGCTTAAAGAAGGCGGGTTCAGTTGAACCGCCTGCACCTGCTTCTCCGCCTGCGCCCGCTTCTCCACCTGCGCCCGCTTCTCCGCCTGCGCCCGCTTCTCCGCCTGCGCCTGCTTCTCCGCCTGCACCTGCTTCTCCGCCTGCGCCTGCTTCTCCGCCTGCGCCTGCTTCTCCGCCTGCACCCGCTGCTCCGCCTGCACCCGCTGCTCCGCCTGCACCTGCTTCTCCGCCTACACCTGCTTCTCCGCCTGCACCTGCTTCTCCGCCTGCACCCGCTGCTCCGCCTGAATTAGATGAACTCGACGTATCATTGCCGCAGCCGGTAAAACAGATGAGAGAAAGGCACAGTGCCAACAAAAACTTCATGATTCCTCCTAGACATTACCTATCGTATCTTGCATATAACGAAACGGTAATATACAAAACCTGTACATAATGATATACAAAACTTCTACACTCCGTTATTTCAGACAAATAACCACAATTGCATGTTTCTTTGTGCTGGTTCACCAAGACAATCAAGCACAAGCATTGCCCATTCAGCCCAATAAAGATTTGCCAAAAATTGGGGTCAACGCTCGAATTGTTTCACTTTCACCAGCCGCTACGGAGGCCTTGTTCTATATCGGCGCAGGAGAACAACTTGTTGGACGCACGAGTGCTTGTAATTATCCGGAGAGCGTTAAACAAGTGCCTCAGATCGGTTCCATGTTTCCACCAAACCCAGAAAATATTCTTCGCCTAAAGCCCAAACTTGTTCTTATGACGCGAGGATTTAGTTCGCTC
>JBMYRY010000070.1:0-8890 GCA_049602795.1 Bradymonadia bacterium | reverse complement strand
CCTGCTGATTACAAATCAGCTGCTCTACCAATTGAGCTACGCCAGCAAACCTCGGAGGGCGGTATTAGCAGACCTATATTCAGATAGCAAGCATTCAGATCCGAAAAAGTACTACTATTTTTACCGCCGAACTCATTTCGCAGGGGTATAAGGCAAAACGAGGCTCGGGTCAACGGTTATGCATTAACCGCTGACGCAAAGCTTCGTAGAGAACGACCGAAGCCGCTACTGAGGCATTTAGGCTCGCGGTTCTACCAAGCATTGGAATCGTGACAATACCATCGCAGGCAGCTTCCGTTGAGGGTCGGAGCCCTTTTCCTTCGGATCCAAGAACGATCATTGTTGGTCTAGACAGATCAAATGAAGAGGGTGGCTGACCCTCGAATGCTGTACCAAGGACCAATAACCCAGCTTTTTTGGCATCAGCGATCGTTCTCGCGAGATTGGTCTCCATGGCTACCGGCAAAACCTCACTTGCACCGACAGATGTTTTGCAGACCGTAGGACCAAGTCGGGCACAACGATTTCGAGTAATCACCGCTCCTGTGCCCCCGAGTGCCTCGGCTGAACGCAGTGATGCGCCCAAGTTTCTAGGATCCGTCACTTGATCAAAGGCAATAATCAATGGATTCGCCGCTGCGAGCAGGCGGCTGAATGGTGCATATTCTTGGGGTCGTATCGAGAGCGCAATGCCCTGATGATTACCGTCGCTGCTCAATTCCTGAAATCGTTCTTTCTTCTTGCGAAGTACCGGAATATCCAACGCCTCGGCGCGCTGAATTAATGCCCCGCGACGCCCTTTAGTTTCACCAGCAAACCACAACTCAAAGACACGATCCGGAAAATGAGTGAGCATCGTCTCGACTGCCTGAGCGCCACAAATCACCAACTGTTCTCGGGAATCTCTCACGATTTTACTGCCTCTAGGCGCGCCAAAGCCCGATTCATGTCCGTCGTTTGGGTGACTGAGCGACCGATCACAAGCATATCGGCGCCTTGTTCAATAGCAAGACGTGGCGTCATGATGCGCTTTTGATCCCCTACCCGGTCTTCTTCAAACCTAATACCGGGTGTTACGCAGAACAATTCAGTGCTCACATCTCGCTTTATCATCGTAGCCTCTTGGGGACTCGAAACTACGCCAAAAAGACCAGTTTCAGCAGCCAACTTACACCGGCTCGCAACATTCTTCTCGATATCCGAAGATAGACCTAGTGTCTCCAAATCTGATCCATCCAGACTGGTGAGCACACTCACCCCCAAAAGACGAACGCCTACCCGTTCTGCTTGTTGTTGACTCGCTTCTAACATTGCTCGTCCACCGGCAAGGTGAATGGTAAGAAAATCCACCCCCTTCCCTTCCATCCGAGCAATACTCTTGGCTACTGTTCTCGGAATATCGTGCAACTTAAGATCTAGAAAGATGGCAGGCGCACCGGCCGCTCTGACCCGTTCAACTCCCGACCAGCCGTGGGCACAGAAAAGCTCGAGTCCTACTTTATAAACGCCGAAAACAGAAGCCGTGCGTTGTACGAGCGCCTCAGCCTCCTCCAATGTTGGTACATCCAACGCCAGGCATAAATTGCTCATTGTGCTTCCTCAAGCCATCTCAATGTCTCTTCAACGACGTTATCTAGAGGAACCATCGTTGAAGCTTCGTGCTTTCTCCCACGCATCTCTGCGACACCTTGGTCTAAGCCCTTACCCCCGATGGCGATGCGCACAGGTGCCCCGAGCAAGTCCGCATCTTTAAATTTTGAGCCGACCCGTTCATCGCGATCATCAATCAACACATCTATGCCCCGATTCTTTAGCTCGTTGTAAAGCTTCTCAGCTGCGGCACGAACATCTTCTCTTTTCATTTGTAGAGGCAGAACCGCAACCTCAAATGGAGCGATACTGCGCGGCCAACAAATGCCAGACGCATCATGATGCTGTTCGACAGCCGCAGCGAGAATGCGAGATACGCCAATCCCATAACATCCCATCACCATGGGCACTTCACGCCCTGTTTCATCGAGAATATGACACTTCATCGCCGCACTGTACTTGGTGCCCAAAAAGAAGATATGTCCTACTTCAATGCCTCGGTATGCGACCAATTCTGACCCACATTTACCACACGGGTCTCCAGTCTGAGCCATTCGAAGGTCTGCATACGTCACGTCACTTAAGTCTCGGCTCATGTCCAATCCCTGAAAATGAATGTCAGGCTTTTGGGCTCCACAGATCAAGCCTGTTGCATCTCGGAGCGACGCATCTGCATAGATGGGCATTTCGACCCCCACAGGTCCGCATTCACCCGGGGCGCATCCCAGAAGTCCCCTGATCTCTGCTTCAGATGCAAATCGAACAACGGAAGCCCCAGCAGCTTTTTTGAGTTTAATCTCGTTTAAGTCATGATCACCCCTAAGCAAGGCAAGTACCGGTGCATCATCAGCCATGAGCACTAAAGCTTTGACGCATATTTCAGCAGAAATCCCAAGATAGGCAGACACTTCATTGATCGTTTTACTGTTGGGTGTATCAACAGTGCCCAACATTTTTTCGGGACCATCAAAACGCGCCGCGGGCGTTAACTCTGCTTGCTCCACATTTGCTGCGTATGAACAAGCTGAGCAGCCCACAATTGCATCTTCTCCAGATTCAACGAGCACCTGAAACTCATGAGACCTAGACCCGCCAATCGCTCCCGTGTCAGCCTCAACCGGGCGAAAATCTAAGCCGCAGCGCGTGAAGATCTTCTCATAGGCTGAGAACATGGCATCGTACGTTCGGTTTGCAGCCTCATCGTTCACGTCGAAGGAATAGGCATCCTTCATCATGAACTCTCGACCCCGAAGCAAACCTGCGCGAGGACGAATTTCGTCTCTAAACTTGGATTGAATTTGATACAGGTTTAGAGGTAATGCACGCCAGGAGCGCACGTCACGCCGAACCATATCAACAATGACCTCTTCATGAGTAGGTCCTAGGCAAAAGTCCCCACCTTTTCGGTCTTTCAGACGCATCATTTCCGGACCGTACTGAGCCCAACGATCTGACTCTTGCCAGAGCTCAGCGGGCTGAATCAACGGCATGAGAACTTCTTGAGCGCCCGCACGATTCATCTCTTCTCGGATGATCTGAGCCACCTTCTGAAGGACTCTGTGACCAAGCGGCAGAAAATTATAGATGCCCGCGGCGACTCCGCGAATATAGCCACCGCGCACGAGGAGTTGATGACTAACCACCTCCGCGTCCCTCGGATTTTCTTTCAGTGTTGGGGCATGCAACTGAGAGCTTCTCATAAACTCATCCTCCTCGATTTCGCCGGGTTATACCTGAAGGAGAAACGTGGGGCAAGCTGATGCACTGCTGGATGGCGTTTAAGCTTTCATTTGAGCGCGAAGACGACGGACTTCTTTTCGAGCGTCCTCTGCTTCTTCCGGTGAACATTCGGCCATCATGGCATTCTGCCAGGCATCCATAGCGAGAGCACCGGAGCCATGGCGTTCGTAAAATCGAGCTAGCTCACTCTGAAGTTTGAAGTCTTGAGGGTTCAGGTCTGCAGCCTCACGCAAGACCTCTAGCGACTGTGCGATCTCTCCATGTTTTTCAAGTTCAAGGCTCAGTTCAATTTGAGATTGCGGTTGGGACATAAACATCTCACCGGCCGGCTGCATAAGACGTGCAGCACCGCCACTTGAATGACTGATTGAACTATCTAAGCTTTCTTCGTTGATACTCACATCAATCCACTGAGGCGGTAAATTGAGATAGCTTTCGGCACAAAGCGCCAATTGCATCACATCAAATGGTTTTTCAAAAAACTCATCCGCTAATCGGGCGCGCGTATGTCGCTGCCATTCACGTTCCTTAATCAAACTCGAAAGTAGGATGATGGGCACCTCCTGAGTACTTCTGTCCGACTTAAGAAGTCTGCACACTTCGAGGGTATTCATGCCAACGTCCGTCGTACCAAGCAGAATCAAATCCACCTGATGCCCGTTCACATAATCAATAAATGGTTTACCGGAGTCAAAGTACGCTGTGTCCACAGGCATCTTATCGAAGGTCATTTTAAAGTCCGTAATCGAATCTTCATCGGACTCCAAAATCGCAACGACACGTTGACTTCTGCCTGGGCTTGATTCCGATTCCCGTCGAAGCCATGCATTTGAATCTGTGCTGTTCCAAGACGCAGATGAGGAAATACTCGAAGACCGCACAGGCGCTTGTGGAAACATCTCATCAAGTTTCTGGTCGATCAGAGTTGAAATGCCGTACTGCACTCGAACGTTCAGCCCCGTTCGCTCTCGCAAGCGCTGTACCACGTACCTCGTGTCAACCTGGCTAGACGCAACGACAAGTGTTGTCCGAAAGACATGGATAGGTAGAACTCGACATTCCCGACAGACAGTCTCGTCCACCCGAATCGCCACAGCATCGCTCACCCGGTGATGCTCGAGCGACACCACGGAAACCCCGCTTGCGACTCTCACCAGTTCAAGGCACCGCATCTCAGTGAGCAGACCGAGTTCAAACGCCGCGCTCACAAAATCTTTTTTTGTTTCACGACAGTGAGCATCAACTTCATTAAGCTGAGCTTCGGTTAAATCACCATATCGCCGCGCAAGGAGACGCAGTTCCGAATCCATACAACATTCTCACAATTTACTAAGATTTCTGTAAACACTATCACCGAACATCTTAGTTTTTTTCAATAAGGAAACGCGTCTCGCCAACCAAAATCTCATCCCCATCGCCCAACGCAGTCGGTCGATTGACCCTCAACCATGATCCTGTCTTCGTGTTAAAGTCACGAATCTCAAGTTCGTCACCCGTCGGTACTAAGCAGGCATGAACACTACTTAATTTGGTATCATCTTCAAGGACAAGTGTCCCCGTAAGTCGACCAAGCCGAATCCCAGACACGGGAATAGGCACAGACAAATCGGTCGTGGAAAGAGACCAATTTGAATCGGCATTTTTCTCAACAAATGCTTTCGTCCCATGTTCATCTTCTGTCGAAGAAAGCTTGCTCTTCGGTCTACGTTCAACGGAAAAAATTCGTTCGCCCATCCGGATTTGAGATCCGGCGGTAATCGATTGTCGATCAACGAGCCGTACCCATGTGCCATTCAGGCTGTCAAGGTCGGTCAGTTCAAGGCATGTACCCGAGACCTCAAGCTGACAATGCGCAGGAGAAGTGAACAGGTCTTCGACTTGAAGGTCAGCCCCCTCGCTTCTTCCAACAACCAAGGCTTCCTTTGATTCGATGGCACGGGGGTCATGGTCGCCCGTGCAGTTGCGAATCAAGAAACTTGCCTCGGTCGTGTCTTGAACGAATTCTGCCTCAATATCCTCAACGTCATCTTCCGGTGCCGCAACCATTTCCGTGGTCTTCGGCTGCTTTCCATCCAGAAGTAAGGAATCATCCATGCTCAGACTCTCAACGCCGACATCCAAAGAGCGCATCGATGAGTCTTCTAAATCTTCATCGTCAGCGTCCGGTATACCGTCGTCGAAAGCGACATACGCAAAATTATCTTCACTCGACCCCTCATCAGACACGGCGTGATTTACATCATCTTCTAGGTCCTGCGTTGGCTCATCGATTTGCTGCATCGACAACAGACCTGGTTGCTCTTCACCATTCTTGCTCTCTTCTTGAACATTAGCCGCCTCATCTGCAAATGTGTCTTCGGCTTTCTCTAAGTCTCGAGCCTGTTCGACGTCTTCATCAGCATCAGAGATTTCCGCCTGATTTAGGTCAGCGTCCACTTGGGCAGGTGTTAACTGCAGGGTCGCTCGATTACCAATACTGTCAGCATCTGACTGCGTCGGCTCCGAATGCGTCGTATCCTCTCCGCTCTCAGATTCGGTATCTCCTTTTTCCTCAGACTTTCCTAATCGTTGACGCTCCGCCGACGCTTTCGCAGCTTCGACAATGAGATTTGAATCTGAACCATCGAGTGACAGGTCATCCGAACCGCTCATGTCAGTGGACAATGACATGTCAGCTCGGTCGAGTTCACTACCGCAGTTGGTACAAAATGCCGCATGCAACGGATTATCCCAGCCACAACTTTCGCATTTAATCACGTCAGTAACGCCTTTCAGCCGAGCTCACTCTGATGTCGTAGACCCCCCACTACGGTCCATGATATGCATCTTCGCATCGAAATGAACATATGGCAAATGTGACGGTGCTGATTCAGAGAAAATTTATGCATATAGAGAGACCACTTCGGAACATTCAGATGGACCCGCGACGACCTCAAAAGCGAAAAGAGATAACCCGACTCCTGATTCGTGCCCTAGCTGCGATGCTTGCACTCGGTTGTGGCGGCAAAGTTCAGCATCTTGAAAAGCCAAGGCTCAACGTCAATACAACGCAGTCGACGCCAACCTCGTTAGATCACCTCGAGTCATTGATCGATAACCAAGCCTATGACAAAGCCGCAAAGGTTTTGAGTTCTCTTGACTTTTCAGCGCTTTCTACTCAAGCACAAGACCGAGTCACCTTTCTCGCAGCTCGCTTAACCCTCGCTCAAGGTAAACTGTCAGGCTGTGACCAAATCTCGTCCTACGCACAATCGTCAAGCAATGCTACACGGCGGAAAATCGCCGTCCATCTCGCGCTCAAATGTCTGCAACCAACGAAGCAATGTTCAACCATCAAAGCTCTTACTCATGACCAACTCGCAAACTTGCTGGAAATGAAGCGGTCTGGGGCACTGGATAAAAGACTGGCATGCGATGATCTAGAAGAGGTGGGAGAAGCACTCCAAGCGCAAAGGAAACAAATTGTCAAACACCCCAACGCTGAAGTGACAATTGTAGAGCCAATCATCAATGCTCTACCGGGCACGCTGCTCAAGGGCCTCCTCCCAAGGACATCAGATACCCCGGTGATTGCGACGGCCATCGCTCTACGCTTGTTAAACTCATTTGTCTCGTTGCTTACCGAGTCGGAGCAGCGGGCATTAGTGAGTCAGCTACCCGAGTCGCACCCATTGCGTGCAGCATGGACCCGTGGCAAAGAAGGTAGTCGTGTGATTTTGTGCCTCCCTTTAAGCGGTTCATTTGCCCCCACTGGGCAACGAATTAAGGACCAATTGGGACAACTCAGCGCAGTCGAGCCAAAGATCTTCCACAGCAGCCTTCACTTCATCGATTGCGCCGATCAATCGTGGCACTCTGACCTCTTGAAGAAGGCGATTGAGACACACCGGGCCACAGCTGTTTTCAGCTTGACGTCCACGCAGGTACAATCTTCGCTACTGACAGTGGTCAATGACCTGAAGCTCATCCATTTCACCCTGAATCCAATGTTCAAGGCGAATGGAGCCTATCAAAACACATGGACGCTGAATGTATCTCCTGAATTGATAGTGGGTACTGCGGTAACGGATGCATTGAAGGTGCTCGGGCGAAGAACGGAAAGTCCCCTGCCGCTGAAGGCTGCAGTCATCACTGACAGCAACAAAAAATCAGCGATCCTAAGGTATTTACAGCCCTATAAAACCAGCTTTAATGGTTTGGATTTTTTCTCCACCCCGTCTGCGTGTGCACAAGAGCTAGCTTCGGTGGCATGCGCCCAAAAAAAGCAAGCTGAATGGACCCAACTCGTCGAGCGCGTCCAAAAGGATTCTGATGCTGAAGACGGATTCGATCTCCTTTTTCTCGACCTCAACCCAATGGCCCTCGTCACCTTTCTCAAGTATTTGGAAAATCAATGGGTTAAACAAACTGAGGCATCCAAGGCCCCCCAAAACAGACGCCCATTGCTGTATGCCGACGATAGGGCTGTGAGGAGTCCGAATAAAGCATTCGTTTACGAATCAGAAGGCTCCCCTTCGGATGTAGTCGCATTGAGTAATCAGTTCACCCGTCTGGCAGGTCAATACAGTCGTAATGTTCGATTCCTCATTCATCTTGACCCGCTGAGTCCCCACGCCCTGGAATTCACTAACCTTACGAGCGCCCAGCTTTCAAGTGAGGCAACGCGCGAGGTCATTACCATGACGGAAGGATTGAGGCTGTTGGACACGCTAATTTCGGAAAGCCGAAAGAACCGAACCTCCCTACTCAAGCTGGAAGGCGCAATCGAACTGCGTCGGAGTCAAACCGCCGGTTTAACCTTCACTCAAGACAAGAAAACACTGCCACGGCTTCGGATTATGCGGACAAAAGACGGCGTCTTCACAATCACTCAAATGCCTTAGGAGACTTCAACCTCTTCCGCCCGTTCACCACCGTCAAGGTCGGTCGAGTCCGGAACAATACGAGTCTTCATCGGGTCGTACCCAACCAACGCTAATTGTAACAGCTCGTCCACATGCTCAGCGAGAGTAAACTTCACGTTCTTTTTGACCTCATCCGGTAGCTCGATCAGGTCTTTGCCGTTTTTGTGAGGTAATACGATATCTCTGATACCTGCCCGATACGCAGCAAGGACTTTGTCCTTGATACCGCCTACTGCGAGTACATTTCCACGAAGAGTGACTTCACCGGTCATCGCAACATCACTCCGTACCTTAAAGCCTGACAGCGAACTGGCGATCGCCAAGGTGACTGTGATACCGGCTGATGGGCCATCTTTCGGCACCGCACCGGCAGGGAAATGGATGTGTAAGTCGTATTGCTTTATCGCCTCATACTCCAAACCGAGTTCCCCAAGACGCGATCGTACGAAAGAATACGCTGCCTGCACCGATTCTTTCATTACGTCACCCAGTTTTCCTGTAATAACAAGCTTTCCCTGACCGGGCATTTTCAACACTTCGATGACCAGGACCTCACCACCGGTAGATGTCCAAGCGAGCCCGTTTGCAATTCCGACTTCGTCGGCTTGAACGCCCTCATCATGGGCATATCTTTGAGGACCCAGGTAATCGGAGAG
>JBMYRY010000069.1:0-8931 GCA_049602795.1 Bradymonadia bacterium | reverse complement strand
TTGATAGTCTCGCCCGGTTTCTATCCAGAAGTGATCCCGTGTTTGTAGAGTCTATTGCCCCCCCAGGGATTAGTGCTCTGGTCACCTTGTTTCCGGTTCTTCAAAATGTACAAACATTCGCGAAGAAACTGGCACGACGCCTCCCACCATCCGACCCTCAAGAACTTCGGCAGCAGGCATTTTTGGCATTACGCAAACTCATCGAGAATCTGGGGCAGCACCGCAAGGTCATTCTCTGCATTGATGACGCACATCATGCAGATCTCGCTTCATTTGCACTGGTCAAAGCGCTTCTTAAGTCTCCGAGTCCGACGCTCTTCGTCATTTTCTCTTACCACAGTGAAGCTGAAGTACATTCGGAGTTTCTTCTTCAACTCCGAGATTGGCTCCATGAAGAAGCTGACGATATCGAAAGTAGTGAGTTAGAAGTAGAACAACTCAATGAGGCGAATACACGAGAGTTGTTCGAACTGCGACTTGGTGACCATTTTATCGACTCAGAGGTCCTTTCTGGATTGGTTCAAGAGGCTGGTGGGAATCCTTTCTTTGTTGAACTATTGAGTTCGGCGCTCATAGACGCTCACTCCGGTTTTTCAGACTCCAATCTTGATTCAAGTGTAAGTGAAGACACCCAAGCGCCTCTGACACTCAGCTATATTTTTCGTCGACGGCTCAAACAATTACCCACGACTGCTCGACGGCTTCTCGCCATCCTCGCGGTGAGTGATGAAGTCCTACCGATTCAAGTCGCATGGACCGCAGCATCAGTTGGTCAAGAGGGTCAACGTGCGATTTCAACGCTCGAAGCAGATTCGTATGTCAGAACTCGTCAATTCGATGGCGTAGATTTTTGCGAAATTTATCACGAACGCATTCGGGATGCGGTCCTGGCGGAACTCAAGCCCAAACAGATCAACCGACTTAAACACGAACTGAGTAATGTCCTTGCACAGCAGGGTTCAATCCTAAGTCAAAGTCTGTTTGATCACTATATCTCCGAAGGAGCGATCGAACGCGCCCGAGACTTCGCCGTGGAGAGCGGCGAACGAGCCGCGAATCAATTTGCATTCGAGCGAGCGGCGCAATTGTTCGAACAGGCTCGCGACCTTCACGCGGAATTTATGACCTTCCCCCCCGCGCCCGAAGCGCTGGAAACACAGTTACGCATTATCACGGAACTTGCAAAAGCCTTGGCAGCCGCTGGTCAAGGGACTCAGGCAGCACGGCTCTATCTCGAAGCATCAAAAAGCGTCGACGGTGAAGAGACGCTACGATTACAGGAAAAGGCAAGCGCGCTCTTCTTGTCTAGCGGGTATTTGCTGGAAGGCCTGCAGGCAAGCTATGACGTAGTCACTGGACTGTCGTTGGATTTACCGCTTTATGGCGAAATCGATTTACAGCATCATGAAGCGGCGCGACAAGCCTGTGAACAGTTACATGAGGTTGATCCGCAACACCTCAACATGACTTCCAAAGCCGCGATCCCATTAGAAATTGAACTCTGTTGGAACATCGCTCTAAGCCTTGGACACATCGACCAACGGCGAGCGATGGTCTTTCATTGGCACGCCGTGAGCGAGTCTTTGAAAACCAACGATGCGTATCTGGTTTCCCGCAGTATGTCCATGGAGGCGGTCTTTCTCTCTACCACGGGTACCAATTTTGAATCTCAGGCACTCGCGCTCGCAAAAACAGGCTATGACCTCGCCTTGAGCTGTCAACGACCACATGCAATCGGTTTGGCTCGATATGGAGCAGGCGTAACCCACTTTTTGTATGGGCGTTGGGGACTAGCATCGCATTTTCTCGGTGAAGCGGTCCGTGTCTTCCGAGAAGAATGCCAAGGTGCAGTCTGGGAGCAATCCACGGCCGAAAGCTTTCTCGTGGCATCCCTAGCCGCTCAAGGTGAGTTTAAAGACTTAATTCGACGCGTACCTGAAATTCTTTCGGAGGCGCGCGACAAGGGTAACCGATATCTCGCGACTAATCTTCGAACAGGTTATTCGGTGCTGATTTGGCTCTGCGCTGATGACCCCGACACCGCCAGTCGTCAAGTTGATGATGCCATGACAGAATGGCTTTCAGACCGATTTACAATCCAGCACTACCAGGCGCTACTTGCTCGCGTTCACATCAGTCTCTATTTAGGGGACAATCAAGAAGCGTTACAGTGGTTTGTAGAAGATGAGCAAGCACTGAACCATAGCTATTTACGACAGAATCCATTCATTGAAATGGAATTGAGAATCCTTAAAATTCGAGTTCTCATCGCACTGTACTCGGACCCAGAACCCGCACTCTCCAAGACATCACTCGAAGACGTAATTATGCAGGAACTTCGCCAGCTCTTTGGTTCTGCCTCGCCATGGGTAATCGCGTTGGGACATTATCTCAAAACGATTTTTGAATATCATCGTGCCCCAACGCTCCTTGCAGTGGAGCAAATTGATACAGCTATTCGTGCCCTCGAAGGTACAGGACTACATCACTATGCTCGGACCGCTCGGATTCTGCGAGGCAAGGCTCTCGGTACGGACTCTGGTGCCGAGCAAATTTTGCTCGGTCTATCTGAAATGAATCAACGCGGCGTTCAAAACCCAGCCCACTTTTTGAGAATTTACTTACCGGGCGTTCAACTATGAACAATAGTGAGGACATCTTAAATTAACCATTGGGAGCTTCCATGTCTTATCAATGCATACTCTTTGACCTAGATGGTACGATCCTCGATTCGGCAGATATGATCGCCGACTCCTTAGCACATGCAATATCGACCCACACTGGCACCACACCAGACCGAGATGAACTGATGGCAGGTATCGGTACGCCTCTGGTTGACCAACTTGCGGGGCACGCACGCCGATTAGGTATGGATGACGCAAGTTTAGTCGATCGATTGGTAGCGACCTATCTGGAAGATAATCTTGCTCGGCACGACGATGACATCAAAATCTTCCCCGGAGCCAAATCAGCATTAGAACGCCTTAAGAACGCTGGGCATGTTCTGGGCATCGTGACATCCAAGCCAGTGTCAACAGCGATTAGAGGTCTCGATTTGTTCGGTCTCACTGCACTCTTTGAGGTCATTGTAGGCTGTGACTCGGTTAAAGCACACAAGCCCGATCCAGCCCCGGTTTTGTTTGCGCTTAATGCCCTTAATCAATCGGCGGACGATACACTCTTCATTGGCGACTCAACCCATGACATTCACGCGGGCAATCGAGCGAAAGTGGATACGATGGGTGTGCTCTGGGGACCTTACCCTCTCCCTGTACTAAAGGCGGCAAATCCAACATATCTAGTCAACACATTTGACGCACTCGTCATTACGTGTCACGGACAACCTCCGAGCTCTGATGAGTCATAAAGGTTCTGTCCCTGACTCTCCTCTCACTCCTGTGGCATGTGTGAAGGCGCGATGAGTTAAGACCTTCACCATTTCCCGTCGCCACGATATGTCAGCATCGATGTTGCTCAGAGGTCGCACTTGGCGAAAAACCCGCATAGCAATGTCTTCGATTGCCTCATCGCATAGCACCACTGGCTGGGTGGGCAAGCGAATGAGTTTTGGTCTAGCGGCAATGGCACTTACTACCAAACAAATGTCTTGAGCAACCCCCTCATGGAATTCAAAACTTAGGCCCAAAGATAACCATGGAAAGTCGATCGAACCACGACGACGAAGCTTCTGATAGGACATTGCTCGTCGAGTAGCTGATAGGGGCACGCGAACGCTCACGAGCAATTCATTGCGAGATAGATGTTTATTCCATACACCATCCGACCGATAAAAATCCTTCAGCTGAATCCATCTCATTGCCGTCGAAGAACGGATACAAATCTCGGCAGATAGGCTCATCAATATGGTCGCTAAGTCGTTACTTGCAGCCGCAACGCAACGTTTACCGGTTTCAACGACATGACACTTAGTGCCGTCCTTCTTCAAGCAATAACCTAACGCGGAACGCCAGAAGTGAGATTGATTGATGTAGACACATCGAGTGTCGAGACACAGATTGCCTCCTACCGTAGCGGTCTGTCGAATCTGAGGACTAGCGACGAGGTTTGCAGCTTCTCGGACAGCGGGAAGAAACGTCATCACATCAGAGTTGGTCGCTAAGGTTGAAAGCGTTACACCTGCCCCAATGGAAAACCACGTATCATCCACCTCAATCTGCGACAGGTTTGGAATCCGATGAAGACTCAGCAGGCGGGTCTCGTCGTATAGCCCATGCTTTAAGTTTGGAATGAGGTCCGTTCCTCCGGCCATAATTCTTACTTGATCCTGGTGCTCATTGAGCAAATTTAGAGCCTCATCAAGGGTCGATGGTGTAAGCACGGTGATGTTATTTTTAATCGGCAGCATGTGGCGTCCTCTGTCGTTGAAGGGCCGCAAATACATCAGAGGCACGGATGGGCAACCTATCAATGCGCACACCAACGGCATCAAAAATGGCGTTTGCGAGAGCGGGTAGTACCGGGTGTAGCGGACCCTCACCAGCCTCCTTCACCCCCGAAACACCGCGCTCAGGCTCGGATTCAATAATGATCGATTCAATGTGAGGTGTTTCAACAGAGGTTGGGATAGGATAATCCAACAAACTCGGTCCTCTTAAGAGACCAGGATTAGTGCCACCGTAGGTAAAGCTCTGTTCCTCCATCACGGCTTCAGCCCAGCCCATGTAGACCGATCCTTCAATTTGCCCTCGGACGAGCGCTGGATTTACTGCATATCCGCAGTCATGTGCCGCCCAAATCTTGTTTACTTGATACTCTCCCGTTTCGATGTCCACGGTCACCTCAACCACATGCGCAGTGAAACTGTAGGCCGGAGATGCCCCTATGGAGCCTCCCCGGTAATCGCCTCCGAGGGTCGTATCAGTGTCATATGTACCCACACAGAACAAAGGACCAGAACGACTTTCTTCAAACACCACGATGTCCAACCAAGACATCATCCCTGTTGCCGTTCGATACATCTCATCCTTAAGTTCGGGCACGTTGGACTGCTCTCCCATGAGAATGCCTGCTGCACGATCGAGACGCGTACGTAACTGACGGGCAGCGGCGTCGCATGCCTGTCCACACATCAGTGTTACTCTCGATGAATATGCACCGAGGTCAACGGGCGTAAGCCGAGTATCTCCCGTTATTACCTTGACCCTAGATTGATCGATCCCCAGCCCTTCTGCCGTTACCTGAGCAAGCATTGTTTCACATCCCTGCCCAATATCACTCGCACCACAACTCACATAGACAACCCCCATTCGGTCTATCCGAATCTCAACGATGGATTGCGGCAAATCCTTACCAATAATGGGATACGCGGTGCCCGAAATATACATACTGCCCGCAACACCTAGTCCATGCCCGTAAGGCAGCTTGCCCCATCGATTTCTCCAATCACTTGCCGCCTCGACCGCATCTAAGCACGCTAAAAAGCCATTACTACCAATTCGATGTCCGTTGATGGTCGTCTGACCGGCGCCCAAATCATTGTCACGGCGCAACTCGATGGGACAGCATTCCATTAAGCGAGCGAGTTTATCTAATTGCACCTCGAACGCAAACCGAGGCTGCACCGACCCGTGCCCACGTTTAGGACCACAGGGTGGTTTATTGGTGAAGATGCGTTTGGCATTGAATGCATAATTTTCAACATGGGTTGGTGCGCTGATCAGCTGTCCTGCGTAATACGTCGTAACCACACCAAAACTTGAGTACGCCCCGCCATCCAGAATGATTTCACTCTTCAAACCGGTGAGCTTGCCATTCTCATCCGCGGATAAACGCATCTCCATATGCATGGGATGTCGACCTCGATGCGTATAGAAGGTCTCTTCACGCGTCAATAGAACCTTTACTGGGCGTCCGGTGATCATTGACAAATGAGCCACGATGATTTCGTGACTGAATGGATCTGACTTGCCCCCGAATGCACCGCCCACGGCGGGTTGAATCACTCTAATCTGATCCGCAAGCAGGTTGAGCGTTCTAGACAAGGCGCGATGTACATAATGGGGAATTTGGGTGGAAGACCACACCGTTAATCCATCGCGCTGGTCATATCGGGCAAGCGCACAATGCGGTTCAATGGGCGCATGAGCAGTCCCATGGAAATAATACGAACCGTCGATTGAATACTTGGCGTGTTGCTGCGCTGTATCCACATCACCGAACGAGAGCGATACAGCTTTATGAACATTTAAACCACTCTTCGTTGGATGAAGGGGAGCCATCCCAGGCGTTTGAGCTTCTGTGGGGCAGAGTGCGCTCGGTAATTGGTCGTATTCAACATCGATTAACTCAAGAGCCTCAAGCGCAATCTCTTCGCTGTCAGCCGCCACGGCAGCGACCTCATCACCCACGAATCGCACGGTATCGACGGCGAGAGCAGTCTCATCTTGCGTCCACGGCAAAACCCCAAACTTTTCCGATAAATCAGCGCCGGTCACAACGGCATGAACACCTGGTAAGGCAGCTGCGACCGACGTATCAATACTGACAAGTCTCGCGTGTGGATGGGGACTTCGTAAAATCTTACAGTGAAGCATGCCCGCCACCGACAAATCATCGGTGTACTCGAGTCGACCGGTGGCTTTAGCAATTCCATCGACCTTCTGCGCCGGTTTGTTTTCCGCCGTGAACTCGTTCAAGGCTTTCATAGCGCCCGCCCGCTGCATTTCACTCGCCAACTCGACCGCATCAACAATCTGAACGTAACCAGTGCATCGGCATAAATTACCGCCTAGCGCTTCTCTGATCTCGATTCGAGACGGGGCAGGATTATGATTGAGCAACGAACGAGCCGACAGCATCATGCCCGGCTGACAAAATCCGCATTGGAGTGCGCCCGTAATATCAAACGCCTGCTGAACCACATCAAGTTCTGCGCGATTTGATAACCCTTCAATGGTGACGATGTCCTCGTCACGACCCACAGTCGCGGCTAGAGTACAGCATGCCAATCGAGGAGAACCATTGACGAGCACTGTGCAGGCCCCACAATCGCCTTTATCGCAACCTTGTTTAGTCCCGGTTAGATTGAGTTCATACCGTAACACCTCTAAAAGAGTTCGGGCACCGGGCTCACGAATCAGACAGGTTTGACCGTTAACCAGTAGTTGGGGATGTTCAGCCATGACCTAACAGAGCAAAGATTGACCCTACACTCAAGTAGTCTGTGGGTTCGATTCGACGAAGCGACACTAAAAAAAAATAAAAATGCAGAAAAATGGAATCAATTGCGCTGTTGCGGGGTTCTTAAACAATGAGAACGGCGCAGCGCGTCAAAACGTTTTCGAAATCGGCCCTCTCGGTACTCCCCTACCACCAGGGTCGGCCCCTCAGACCCGAGACCTTCCTCCCCTTGGTCTCGGGTCTTTTTTTGCCCAATCGAACAATGCGTCATGGGGCTAGATATAGCCCTTCGCTTATGAAAGGATAGTCACCTAACGGTTCCAAACGAGGAGACGGGAAACGTGACCAACGTCATTAGCGGATATGAGGGGCTCATTGCCAACACTCCGATGAGAAAACTTCAGGTGTTGAACACACGTTCAGACGTAACTGTGTTTGGCAAGCTAGAGGGGACAAACCTAGGGGGATCAGTAAAGGATAGAGCAGCGTTGGGTATGATCAATGCTGCAGAACGAGACGGTGTTCTCAAGGATGGACGCCGACTTGTTGAAGCGACCAGTGGTAACACCGGCATTGCGCTGGCTATGATTGCTGCCCTAAAGAAAATTCCGATCACTCTATTGTTACCCCAGACAGCCACGGCCGAGCGACGCTCGATCATGAGCGCCTACGGCGCAGAGGTGATTCTTGTGGAAGACGGTATCGTTGCCGCAAGAGATATGGCGCAGCAAATGCACGACGCTGGTACACATTATCAACTCAACCAATTTGCGAACCCCAACAACCCGCTCATGCATTATCACACGACCGGGCCTGAAGTTTGGCAGGCGACCAACGGCACGGTCACGCACTTTGTCAGTTCTATGGGGACCACCGGAACCATCATGGGCACCTCTAAGTTTCTCAAGTCTCAATCATCAGACATTCAGATCATTGGTGTACAGCCAGAAGACGGTTCACGAATTCCCGGGATCAGGCGTTGGCCCGAAGAATATTTGCCGAAAATTTACGAGCCAGAGCGAGTTGATGACATCATCGATGTCAGTGAGAACTCAGCCCGGGAATACACGATACGGCTCGCTGAGGACGAGGGACTCTTTGTGGGTCTCTCCTCCGGGGGCGCCTGTTGTGCAGCATTGCAGGTCGCGGAGAATGCGCCGGCTGGGAGCGTAATCGTATTCATCGTGTGCGACCGCGGCGATAAGTACTTATCCATGGAAAATCTATTTTAAAAACGGGAGATCAATGAAATGAGTGACTCAGCAAAGTTACAAGCGGAGGCAGCTGCGTTCCGCCGACTTGTAGCCCATCTACAAAATCGAACCGACGTTCAGAATATCGATTTGATGAACCTGGCGGGTTTTTGTCGAAACTGCATGTCAAAATGGTACCGTGCTGAAGCGGAGGCACGAGGCTTAACGCTTTCCGATCCCGAAGCAAGAGCAGAAATTTATGGAATGCCGTATGATGAATGGAAAAAGACATATCAAACGGGTCCAAAACAATAGCGAACCGAACTCAAGTGGTGTGTGCATCGAACACACGCTTCGTTAAGAGAAATGGGAGAGAACAATGTCAAAAGTATCAGTAAATGCACCACATAGTCTTGATCAAGACAGCGCGAAATCAAAAGTCTCCGTCTTTGAAGATATGGTCTCTAAGTTCGGCGTAAAAGTCGTATGGTCGGGATACAAGGCGGAAATCAAAGGCATGGGTATTAGCGGAGACATCTCCGTCTCAACTTCGGACGTCACGGTAAATCTGAAATTGGGGATGATGGCGAAAGCTGCT
>JBMYRY010000068.1:0-8967 GCA_049602795.1 Bradymonadia bacterium | reverse complement strand
AGCTAGACCACCATAGAGCAGTCTACCGAAAAAACAGACATTTTCCAGCTACTGCAAAAGTTCGCACGATCGCCAATTATCTACAGATTCATCAATGGGAGAGAAACCTCACTCAAGATGCTACGCGTTTCGGACAAAATATGTGACTATCAGCCTCAACATATCGAGACGTCAGAGGGAGATATACAATGCCAAAGCCGCCGCTGAAGGTGAATAAGAGTGGTCTCAAGAATGCGTATTCTCAATATGTCCAACTTGCTCAGCAATCGGGACGTCCCCTATCACCACTGCACGTCGGTGACACGTACCTGCCACCGGCCGAGGGATGTAGGATGGAAGACCTATCCATCGAAGACTATCCACGATTGCATCAGTACTCACCCGTTCAAGGACGTTCGGACCTCATTAAGGGCATTCAAGATTACCGTCTGGAGCGTGAGGGTCTTCGCCCCGAATATGATGAAATCGTCGTCACAGCTGGCGCAACGGGTGGATTGTTTGGACTCGCCTCTGCGTTAATCAATCCGGGGGATGAGGTGATTATGCTCGCGCCCTATTGGCCCTTGTTCGGTAATGCGATTCGGCATTACGGCGGTACAACTCAGTCTTTATCCATCTTCGACTGTCTAGCTCAACCCGACAACCTCGAAGCATTACTCACGTCACTCATCAATCAACGCACAGTAGCGATTTACTGGAATACGCCCCACAACCCAACCGGCATGATACTGCCCAAAAGCTGGCTTGAAACCTTCACCGCTGTCGCACGCGCTCACAACCTTTGGATCGTTGCCGATGAAGTCTATGAACATTACGCCTTTGACGACGTTCATGTGTATTCGCGACCACTCGACCCAGAACGAACAATTTCAGCATATTCCTTTAGCAAAGCCTTTGGGATGGCAGGCAACCGATGTGGATACTTAGTCGGTCCATCAACGGTCATCAAGAGTGTGATGAGTACGACACGTAACAGTTTTTATTCGGTCACAACAAGCGCCCAAATCGCCGCGTTGAGGGCCCTAGATGGCCGCGGAGATGCTTGGGCTGCAAAGAGTGCACACATGTATCAGGAGACAGGAGGGAAGATGGCTGACATCCTCGAAATCCCGCCCCCCCAAGGCAGCACCTTCCTCTTCCTTGATGTGGAAAATGCGCTGAATGGACGACCTCTAGATTATCTCCTAAAACGGTGTGCAAAACGTGGATTACTCGTTGCTCCGGGTGGCAGTTTCGGCGACTTCGATACATCAATTCGAATTTGCTTTACGAGTGCACCACCCGAGACTGTTCTAACCGGCGCACAGATTCTCAAAGAAGAACTAGAAGCAATCAGTGGATAAGGAATAGGGTCAAGTTGAACTGCAACGAAACACCGTTTTGTTCATCATTCTACGGATTGTCAAAATCCAAACAACGTCACCCCGACTGCGGAGTACAAGCATGGAGCCGATCGTAGAGATAGATAATGTCACCCGTAGCTTCCCTCTGGGAAAAGTGACTGTCCAGGCTTTAAGAGGCGTCTCCCTATCTATCGAACGAGGAGAGTTCTTGGCAATCGCTGGTCCATCAGGGAGCGGGAAGACAACCTTACTCAATCAAATTGGATGTGTTGATATCCCCACCAGCGGTCACGTCAAGGTTGCCGGTTCGATCACAAGTCTGCTCTCTGAGTCGGAACTTACCCAGTTGAGACTTCGTTCTCTCGGGTTTATTTTTCAAACATTCAACCTTGTGTCCGTACTCAACGTCTTCCAAAATGTTGAGTTACCACTGCTCCTTCAAGGAGGATTTACGAAGGGCGAACGAACACAGAAGATCGATCAACTTCTCGATGCGGTTGGACTGACAGACCAGAGACGACAACGCCCCAATGAACTGTCCGGTGGTCAGAGACAGCGCGTGGCCATCGCCCGCGCGCTCATTACTCAGCCCAGCATTGTCCTCGCCGATGAGCCAACCGCAAACCTTGACTCAGCAACCGGTACGCGCATCATTGAGTTAATGAAATTACAGAACAAATCCTTGGGAACGACATTCATCTTTTCAACCCATGATGAAAGAGTCATGAACCAAGCCCGCAGAATCATTCTGCTGGAGGATGGACTCATTTCTTCGGATAAACACACCGATATGGAGCTCGGTTGATGACCAAGCGACAGAATATCGCACTTGCCGTCATGATGGCACTGAAGAGTCTCATGGCTCATCGGGTCAAAAGCGCGATTGTAGGTGCACTATTGATTCTCGGCACAGTCCTCGTGACCTGTGGCGTCGCTCTATTGGATAATGTTGAGCGTTCTATCTCACGCAGTGTGATCGAAAGCCTCGCGGGGCATCTCCAAATCTATGACGCTCAGGCAAAGGATCAACTCGCCATCTACGGGGATGGCTCTGGTGGTATGCCCGACGTTGGTGAGATCGATAGCTTTAACGAACTGCTCAGGACCACGGTCCATTTCGAAAATATTGATGCGCTCGTACCAATGGGGGTGAACCTCGCTAGCATGAATCGGGGCAATGCCCTCGAACGCCGGCTTTCGGTTTGGCGCGAAGCACTCCCTACCGACTCTCCTGAATCCCAAGCAATTCGCATTGCCCAAATCAAAGAATTATTGAAGGAGTTGAAGCGTGATCTCATTACTCAGTCTGAATTAGCCGACCCCCTTCGAAAACAAGAACTGAACGCAATTCTCACAGAAATAGCGAAAACGGAGGACGATTCCTTTTGGCTAGCCTGTCAGAAAGCCCCCCGGAAAACCCTGGACTTTCTTGATACACGTATTGCCCCTTTTGCCGGCGATGGGCGAGTGATCTTCCTACGATATGTCGGCACTGATTTCGACCGATTTCATAAACACTTCGCCCGCTTTAAACTCGTTTCAGGGCAAATCATTCCTCCTGGGGAACGAGGCATGTTAATTAACCAGACCTTTGCCGACGCCAGGCTGAAATTACTACCGGCACGGTTGCTCGATAAACTGGTGGAGTCCGCACAGGAAGACATACTCATCGAAGACAGTGCGGATCTCAGGTCGAAGGCACGGCGACTCAAAACACAAGTAAACTCGGTGAGCCGACTTATCGCCCCCGAGGATATTAAGCGCATCGCATCCGAGTTGCGCAAAGAGCTGTCTGGCTGCGGCTCTGCTCTAGACGAACTGCTCGCTTGTTTGTTTAATGTCTCAAGTGACACTGTCGTCAAACACCACCAAATCTTTTACAACACCATTGCCCCCCACATCGAACTCTACCCGTTCGAAGTGGGCAAGCCGATGACCCTAAAGAGCTTTACCAAAAGCGGTTTTCCCAAAGCATCCAACATTAAGGTGTGGGGCACCTACTACTTTCAAGGGCTCGAAAACTCGATGCTCTCCGGGGCTGCCAATCTCGTGGACCTCGAGACCTTTCGCGAACTTTATGGTGTACGGACCCAGGCTCAGCGGACAGAGTTAGCCCAGATGAAACAAGCCAGTGGCTCGATAGACGTGAAGCGAGACAACATTGAGTCGCTTCTTTTCGGATCCGAAGATAACACCATGACCGATGCCAAAATCGATAATGGAACTAAGGCAGCAGCGAGTGAAGCGACTCTTAAGACAGATCCGATCGATCTCATCCAAAACGCGGCCGTGTTTCTGAAAGACATCGAGCGACTAGAAGAGACCAAAATCGCCTTGAACACATATTTCAAGAACGAGAATCTTCCCTATCAAGCAATCGACTGGAAAGAGGCATCGGGTCTTATTGGGCAGCTTGCGGTCTTGGTGCGAGCAATCTTGATCATTGCCCTACTCATTATTTTCGGGGTCGCCGTAATCATCATCAACAATGCAATGGTGATGGCAACGCTTGAGCGGATACGGGAAATCGGCACCATGAGAGCAATCGGCGCGCAAAAGAACTTCATGCTTGTACTCGTGATGATCGAAAGCTTGGTTATTTCAGCGACCGCTGGCGTCATCGGCACGATACTCTCGGCGAGTATCTTCGCTATTCTGGGTAAGGTTGGCATTCCCGCAACCAATGACGTAGCCAAGTTTTTCTTTTCCGGTCCAAGGCTTTATCCAACGCTAGAAACAAGCCATGTCTTCTACGGTCTATTGACGGTTTTATTGATCGGTATAGCCGCCACTTACTACCCCGCTCGAATCGCGACCCGCGTCCGTCCGATCGAGGCAATGAGCGGAGCAGAATAGATGACTTTGCTGCATATCAACATCGCCTGGCGAAACCTACGGCAAGGTGGGCGTAGAGTAAGACTGCTCGGACTCGCATTGACTGCAGTAGCCAGTCTTTTGGTCTTGCTGCTCGGATTATCGAGCGGGATTCACAACAACCTCGTCACTGCTGCAACCACCATCGCGTCAGGACATGTAAATGTGGCAGGCTTCTTCAAAACCAGCCCGAACTCAATGGGGATTCCCGTCGTAAATAATCGTCAAGAGCTCAAGACACTCGTCAAGGCGTCAAGTCCACACATTCGAAACGTGATCGATAGACATAGGGGCTGGGCTAAACTCATTAGTGACGAAACATCAATTTGGGCTGGTCTATACGGCATTGACATCCTTCAAGAAGACAGCTTACGTGCCCAACTCAATTCTTTGCCTGCTCAAAACGACGCCGAACGTGGATTAATGGGACTGACTCAGCGAAACACAATCGCTTTGTTTCAGAGTCAAGCAGACAAATTGAAAGTCACCTCCGGTGACAAAATCACCGTTCGCACTGAAACCATGCGCGGTGTGAGCAACACTGTTGATCTCACCGTGGTGACCATCCTAGAAAATATGGGCATCATCAGTTCTTGGAATGCCTTTCTCCCTCAACAAACAGTGATCGAACTCTATCGTCTCAAAGAGAACTCCACCGGTGCAATTATGGTCTATCTGGACGACATTGAGCGTGCTGAGGCGGTTATGCTGGATCTTGAAACCACACTCGTCAAGAACGGGCATGCCGTAATGGAACACGACCCTCGACCATTTTTTACAAAGTTTGAAGTGACGGCTGGACAAGATTGGCAAGGTCAGCGCCTCGACCTGACAACATGGTCTGACGAAGTGTCGTTCCTAAAATGGATTCTCACAGCCATCGACTCACTCTCCCTCACTCTGATCCTAATCATGTGTGCAATCATCGCCGTCGGCATGATGAATACAATGTGGATTGCGGTCCGTGAGCGGACGCGAGAGATTGGGACACTGCGAGCCGTAGGTATGAGTCGAGGAGGAGTGCTTTCTCTGTTCATGTCAGAGGCAATTCTCTTGGGCTTGGTCGCTGGATTCATTGGCGCCTTCACAAGTTTTGCTCTGGCTCAAGGACTCAACGCCGTAGAAATTCGAATTCCCAGTCGCGCTATGCAAACAATCCTTCTGAATGATACACTGTGCTTCGACGTCACTCTATTAAACTGTGCCGTCACCGCGGTAGCTTTCGGATTGTTTGCGGGGCTTACAGCGCTGTTTCCAGCGCTAAAAGCAGCTCGTTTGCCACCGATCACCGCGATTCAAATCACGGAGTGAAACCATGCGCAATTGGCTGTTTATTTGTCTATTTCTTACGCCCCAGGCTTTTGCATCTGAAAACACAAAGACGTCGACGACTCCTCTCAGTCATACTGCCATGGTCGAATTGCTCAAAGAGCTAGATGAGCGTCAGAAGAACGGTGGTGATTATCGTATGATGGCTTATCTCGAGCAAAAACAGGCCGGCAAAGACACCATCGCCTATGAAATGACCATCTATCGACGTGATGAACTTGACCAATTGATGATGCTCTTTCAAAAACCAAAGCTGGAGGCAGGTAAGGGGTACCTTCGACTGGACAAAAACCTGTTCATCTACGATCCCACCGTTGGCAAGTGGGAACGAAGGACCGACCGCGAGCGCATCGGCGGAACTGGCTCACGACGCTCGGATTTCGATGAATCTAGACTTGCAGAAGAGTTCAACCCAACCTATGTCGGTTCCGAGTCTTTAGGTAAACATGCCGTTCATCACATCCGCTTGAACGTAAAGGATGGCGTTGACGTCGCCTACCCAACCGTAGACCTATGGATTGACCAGGCTTCAGGTAATATCCTCAAAACGCAAGACCGAGCATTGTCCAATAAACTCATGCGCACCTCATATTATCCTCAATGGGAAAAACGGTTTAGCCCATCCAAAAAAGCTGATGTCTTTTTCCCCAAGCAAATTCACATCTTCGATGAAGTGGAGCGTGGCAACCAAACCCAGATAATCTTTAAGGAGATTGACCTCTCTGCGCTGCCGAAAAACATCTTCACGAAGGCTTGGCTCGAAAGTCAGAGTAGATGAGCCAAGCCTTTTTCAAACGAGTTGCAATCTATCTGATCTGTCTGCTGGCAGTAGTGTTCGATGCCATGGGCGAATCATTCGCGTCGGATCCTCGAGACGCCCTGTTTTTCAACAGTGAAAACGCCACGATCAAAGTCTACTCGAGGAATAGCAAAGGTGAAGAAGAAGAAAAAACGACCATAGGAGGCAAACTATTTCTTCAAACCGACGCCATTGATACCCGCCAGACCAATGCACTAGACGCTAGACTCTCTCAGCAAGGGTTGCTCTTTATCTACCTTGACAATCGCCCCTCGAAAAAAACCAGAGTTTTCATCAAAGGCAGCCTACTCCACGAATTCAATGCTCCAGTAGACGACATCAATAGCCAGTTGCCCGCTTTTCAACGCGATCCGGTTCGGCTCGAAGAACTGTGGCTAAAGATGAATTTTGAGGATCAGTACTTTCTGACTCTCGGGGTTCAGCCGGTCCGATGGGGCGTCGGGCGAATTTGGAATCCCACAGACTTTCTAAACGAACGGCAAAAGGATCCCCTCGCAATCTTCGATAATCGCCCGGGTCTACCGACCGCAAAACTTCACATCCCTAATGAGTCTACGGGCACAAACGGATATTTCTTCGTGCGCCCAGGGCTTGAGAATAGGGTTCGAAATACGAGATTTGCTGCCAGGCTTGAGCAAATTTGGGGCGTTTCAGAATGGAGTCTGTCCGCTGAGACGGCCTACGAGGAGCCCATCAAAATCGGAAGCGATTTCTCAATTGGCGTCGGAGATGTGGATTTGAAGGCTGAAGTAGCCACGCGCACCACCGCATCATCCCGCCCGTGGCAAGGTGAGTTCAATCTTGAAACGGGTAAATTACCGAGCACAGGGGATGCGCTTCGATACCCACTGCAGTGGAGTATTGGTTTGGAGTGGGGCGTCAAGTATGATGAACAACGCACCGCTTTTCTGACCCTTGAGTATTTTCACAACGAACTCGGCTATCATAACAACGCCCAACTATATCCCTGGCTTTTTCTTCAGGGAGAGTACGTACCACTCTATCTAGGGGTCTCATACTTGGGTGCGAATCTCGCATTCCCAGGACTTGGAGAAACCAAAGACCACACGATTTTGCTCAGTGGGATTTCTAACCTCAGTGACCAGACTTCGATTCTACGCTTCGACTACCAAGTCACCGTCTTGACACGCGTAAATATCAGTACCTACGCATCTGTTTTCCTTGGGGAGTTGGGTGAATTCTACTATCCCCTCACCGTGCCAACTGAACTCACGAACGGAGAGCCTGTCACCGTGATCCCCCCCAGCCTAACAACGGGTCTCTGGGTCTCAGTGGAATTCTAAACCGACCGTCTCTACGGCAGAAAATGAAGCTCAAAAGAGGTACTTGCACCGCCGACAATCCAGCCATCAATCGCTTTCGGAATTGTTTCAAAGGTTGGGATAGCGCTGAGATAGTTTAGACCAGGCACCAAACTCCGCAACGAATCTGCATCCACCGCTACTTCATCAAGATCCACACTCAAAACCTCACCCAGGTTACTCTCAATTTGCGGCCACAAATTATCTTCAACAAACCCAGCGAGTGTCGCCGGTGGGAGAATTGGGCGCCCGTCTTGAGCACTCAACAGTTCAAATCGGATGTCAGTGGTCGCTGAAGACAGCCCCAAAGTCAGTTGTCCATTCGCAAAGTTGACATAGAATCCGGCACGAATGCTTGCCACATACACGTCAGGTTCTGTCCGCATTGGGGACTCTATCACCAAATCTAATTCACCAAGTTGAAAAACCAATTCATCGGGGGCTCCAACTTTTGATGGGACCAATAAAGGTGGCAACCGCGCGTCGATTCTCGCGCCTGATATGAGAAGAGACAAACTGTCAGGAATCTCCGGTGTGAGGTCGATGGACAAAAGACGTTGTCGCCAGAGACTATCTAGCAAGGTATTGAGCATAGATAATCGCAACGCCACGGCAAAGGCAGCGTTAACTGGCCAAATCGGAGACGCAGATGCATCAAATGCAGGAATACCTGGGGTGTCATGGGGCGCTTCAATTTGCTCTGGTTCGGTCATTTCAACCGACAAATCGAAATACAGACCATCCCCCGGCTCGATTCGAGGCTGGACGGATGTGAGGCTAAAATCAACTCGTGCGCTACCAAGCGGACCACCTTCATCAACTTCAATGGGAATACCTTGCAAGGGCTCGAAGATACTATCCAGACCCACACTGAGCACGCCGGGCAATTCTTCCTGAATCAAGTCATCCAAGTACTGAGCAAGAAACCGTCTGAGCGGCGTACCGACGACCGTTTCTGCACCTTCAATAACAATCTGAACCGTTTCATTTTCCATCAGCGCATTGATTCGCTCAACGCTCGCGCCGTAATTTCCAATGCTCAGTTCAAATGCACCGGGCGTACTCGCATCAATGGTAATCTGCGCGAACGCAGACGCATCTACGCTGACCTCACCATCCAAAGAAAACACCTCGCCGGTGATGCTCGCATCACCTTCCAACTCCACCAACAACCCATCGAGAGCAAAGAAGACCTCAAGTCCATTTTCCACAAAAAGCACGTCAAATTGGGGAATACCTGGCTGTAGATCGACAAGTCTGAGATTCGCATTTTCTCCAG
>JBMYRY010000067.1:0-9145 GCA_049602795.1 Bradymonadia bacterium | reverse complement strand
AAATGGACTCATTTCGATTGGACAGAGCCACTCTTTGGAGCAGAGCCTCACTCACCCTCAACACACTATGATTTAGTGGTCGCGTTCGGTGTCATTCATCATATCTACCACTCAGATTTTCGGTTTAAATTCTTGGATTGGTGTGCTCAGCATCTATCGCCCGGCGGTCATCTGATCGTCTCCGCGTGGGACTTTGGGCGGCATGAGAAATTCCGGCAAAAAGCAGCGGCTCCCGATATCGTATTAAGCCAAACAGGCATTGATCTGAAGGCGTTGGGTCCCCATGACTATTTTCTCTCGTTTGGACAGCAGGCAGCCCCACTACGCTATTGCCATTGGATGAATGACCAAGAAAGCAGCAACCTGATTGGACGTCTCTTGGACGCCCAGAAATCGCTCAAACTAACGGCACGTATTGAGGACCCTGACGACCTCAACCGCTATTGGGTTTTCACAGACACTCAACGCTAAATCTCACTTCTCTAATGCGCCAAAACCAAACCTCTGATACCGTCGAACCATGACGACCTATTCTACCGACGAAGAACTGATACGAGGCTGTGTCTCAAATGAACGCAGGGCTTGGAACACCTTTGTGCAAGAGTACTCCCGCTACGTTTACTTCATGGTCAACACGACCGCAAAACGCTATGCATGCACGCTTGACACAGACACCGTTGGAGATTTGCATGCGGATATCTTTACCGCATTCATCGTGGACGACTACCGACGCCTTCGAGAATTTGAAGGCCGAAACAACTGTTCGTTACGCTCTTGGGTGCGAATGATAGCCATCCGTAAAACAATTGATTACCTCAGAAAGAAAAAGCGCGCCCACGTTTCAATCGACACCTTACGACAGACAACGAGTTTTGAGATTCAGGATCCTGATGAGAGTCCATTAGACACCCTTATCACGCAAGAGACGATTAGGACCACGCCGGCACTTTCACAACTGATTCAAGACCTTTCAGACAGTGACCGGCTACTGCTTGACCTATACCTGGTACAAAAACTGAGAGCACCAGAGGTGGCGAAAGTACTGGGGGTCTCCGTGGGCGCCGTTTACACCCGAAAGAATCGACTCATTGAAAAACTCCAAGCCCAAAAAAAGAAACTGACTGAAGATGTGTAAGAATTTCCGAAGGTCGCGTCTGGTAGTACAGCAGCGCAAGGAGAAACCATGAGTAAACACTGCTTAACTGACGAAGTACTATTGACTCGATATTTTGACGGTGAGTGTTCAAACGCCGAAACCCAAACGATTAATCGTCACTTAAGTGCTTGTAATCGATGCCGCGACCATTTCTCCCAACTCGCCATTATGTTGGGTGGTTTGAGCGATGACGTCGAAGCTCTTGAGGTGCCGCCATCGATGACACAGCGAGCGATGGCACTCTTTGACACCGTGGGCAACAAGGAGAGCTTCCTGTCACTCATCGTACGTGCTGTGAATGGCGCCTTAACACCAATCCTGGGAGAGCCCCAAAATTTTGCAGCAACTGCCGTACGCGGGGGAAATACTGCAGCTGAAGACCTCAGCTATCACCTGACCGTGGGAGAGCTCTCCATCGCCGTCGAGTTGACGTCGGCTGGAGATGACCAGGTGGACTTGAGCGTGCGTCCCCTCCGCCCAGTTCCCCCGGGATGGAAGATCAGACTTGTAGAAGGAACGGCCACACGACGCCTCTCAAGTTTCGACTCATCTGGACTTCAAGTTGACGCACTACCTGAGGGTAATTACATTGTGAAGCTAGAGAAAACTGACCAAGACGAGCACAAGTTCCACTTACGGTTGGTCACGAATGAAGACTAAATAAATCGGACGTCTTTTGAGTGTTGACAAAGCGATTCGAATTGCTCATTGTACTCAAACTGAGACGTCCAGGTAGCTCAGTCGGTAGAGCAGCGGACTGAAAATCCGCGTGTCGGCGGTTCAAATCCGTCCCTGGACACCAAGCCCGGCTTTGCCGGGCTTTTTTTATGCCCAAAATTTATCGATACTGATGACAATGAATAATCACAACCACCGCCTAATTTTGAACTTGATCAAACTCTGTAAGTACACCCGTGCCGTACAGACCAAAGGCGTCGAGGCGCTCGCCAAGCCCGACAGAACTCTAGTGAGTCAGGTCGATCTATTCGTTCAGGCTGCGGTCATTCATCATCTGTCTTCATTAAGTCCGGATACCGCGATTTTGGCGGAAGAGACGGTTGACCAGATCCTAGACGATCCGAGTTTGACCGACAGTCTCAATCACCATTTAACTGAACTTGGAATTCAGCAGGATGCCCGTAAGCTGATTGCCAAAGGCACGCACGCACCTTCTCAATCGACCTATTGGTGTCTTGACCCAATTGATGGCACACGCGGCTTTCTAAGAGGTGACCACTATGCCATTGCGCTAGCTTTGATCACAAACAATGAGATCAAGACATCATTTCTGGGGTGTCCAAACTTGTTAGGCCACGGCGTCTTATTCCATGCGGACGGTTCCACAGCACGCGCTTTTAATCTGGACACCGGTACAGAATTACCCTTAACGAACATCACTGCGAGCGGAGCTTCACCTATCCTGATTGAGAGTCTCGAACTTGGTCCGCGTACCGAAAACTTCACCCAACAGTTCAAACAGAATTTAGGCTGGCTTACAGAGAGCATACGCATGGACAGTCAATCCAAATACGGCGCTATGGCATTGGGGATGGCTCACTGTTATCTGAGACTGCCGCGATCACCTGCCGCCAAGGAATACGCCTGGGACCATGCCGCTGGAGCGCATCTCATCCAAGCTCTTGGTGGAGAAGTCAGCGACCTCGATGGCCGACGCCTTGACTTTAGTCAGGGCGCAACTCTGAGCGGCAACCGCGGCATTATCGCCACCATGGGCTTACACCACAGCACAATTGTGGACCAAGTAGAGCGAACCGA
Organism: Bradymonadia bacterium; assembly: GCA_049602795.1. GTDB lineage: Bacteria > Myxococcota_A > Bradymonadia > UBA7976 > UBA1532 > JBMYRY01. The sequence continues at coordinate 6,213 of JBMYRY010000067.1, read as the reverse complement.
TCAGGCTCTACTCTGAATCAGGCTCTTTCGCTTCCGCCATTTCAAGTAACGTCGACAAAACGGGAGAATCTGACTCCGGCGACTCTCGGCTCAAATGCGTTTCATCGCGTTCAAGGGCGCGCTGCGCTCGTTGATTCTGACCATCGACACTTACCGCTTCATGATAAAGGTGAGAGGCCACCGCATATCCTCTCAGGTACTCATTCACCGTGCCTAGGACATACAGCCACTTAGAGAGGTCTTCTTTGGATAAGACGGCACGATGATGGGCTAACAACTCTAGAATCAACCCTTCGGCGCGCGCCCAATCAGCTTCCTGTGCCGCCCGGTTTGCAAGTAACTCTAACGCTGGCAAGTGGTCGGGCTGAAGCGCTAACATGCGCTCTGCCGCCCAATCCAACTGGCTGCTCTTTAGTGATGAACCACACGACAAGACCATCTCAAGATAATGCTGTTCTTGAGAGGGCTCACTCATGGGTAGATGCTGGATTTCCGAGAGCAGCTTCAACGATCTCTTGGCGAAATCTCTCTTCAAATAAATTTCAGCCAAGGCAAGACGTGTCGGCAAATGGGTTGGCTCGTGCTTAAGAGCACGCTCCAGAAACCCGATGGCTTGTTCTGGCGTGTTGAGCACTTTAGCGTGTAGTTGGCCCAACTGAATAAGAACCTCTGTTTCTCGTTCACGCCCAATGGGCAATCGCAGCAACTTCAGCAGGGTTCGAGATACCGTATCGTGGGCTTGAGCTGACTCAGCAACATTCAACACAAGACTTAAAGCCTCTAATGACTTCGGCAATTCTTCTACAAGATTCTCCAGCCAATCCAACGCTTGTTGACCATGAAACTCCCCCCGTCCAAAGCCGTCCGCAATGCGCTTACACAGAATCAGCGCAACTCCATCGTCACTAGCCATGCCTGCACGATCGTCAAGCCAGTCGGACAAGACATCTCGGTGTGCAGGTGCAAAGTAACACTCAATTTCTAGCAGCCGATCCTCAATGGTCCGTCGAGACAGCGGCACGCGCTTCAACCAACTCAAAGCCTGTACCTCGGACCCTAATTCACTGAGACAGAGGGCTGCTAATTCTCGAATCAACGGGACCTCAACATCACCACCCGCCTTCAAGAACCGCTCAGCGGCAGACACCGCCTCTTCGTGCTGACCAACACGTCGAAAACCTCTGAAGAGCCCTTCAAAAAACCAGGTTGCACCCGGATTTTCGGCTGCACATGCTGCGAGTAACCGTTGCGCTTCATCATGCAGTTCTAACAACCGAAAAGCCTCAATCAATGGACGACCAACAGCGACCTGAGCCAACTCACTCAAGTTACTGGACTCTGCGACCATTTCGGCATGAAGTCCCTGACGCCCTAAGAGCTTCACAAGTTCAACCCTCGCATCTTCGTGACCCGGATTCTCTTCTAAAGCACGTCGATAACATTCGACCCCTGCATCTAAACGATTTAATCGGTCGCCGTAGATGCCACCGGCGGTCATCAACAACCCAACTCTTTCCGAACCGGTCACTCGACTCGCGAGACTTTGTAAGGCCTTAACGCCTTCCCAATATCGCGCGGTGTCCTCCATAGATGAAAGTAACAGACGGACACCGGTCTCATGGGGCACAACTTCCTGCAGAGAATGCACCAAGAACCGGAACAAAACTTGTGAGTCATTCGCGTCCGTAAGCCGCCCAAGCGTTACCTCAAAACGAGCTCGCCGGTCGCCGTCCAATCTCAACGTCCGGATCTCCAATGCCACATAGTCTTTGAGATTGCGCTGCTGCCATAGCACATCTCCTAACGCGCATCGATCAACAAAACCGTCCCCGAGGTCAACGGCCGAACGCAACGCCCTCTCTGCCGCCAAGAGATTGCCGACTCGCGCCGATGCATCTGCCTTAAATCGATAAAACCGTCCATCCGAAGCCAAGGTACTATCACGCTCCAGGCGTTCGTCAAACAGACGGCCAATTCGGTCGCGATGCCCTAACTCAACATGCAGTTCTACTAAACGAGCAAAAGCCTCATCTGGTTGGGGCAGCAATCGCACTGCCGCCTCTAGGTATTTGATCTGGTCGCTCGCCAGTTGGGAGTCATCCGCCTGGGACAGGAAGATATGCGCACTCAACTCAGGATCGGTCTTCGGATCCTTGAGCAACGTCTCTCCAACCTGGCGTCTGTCGTGACCCGGCGGCAAAATGTCCCAAAGCAGTCGCCCCGCGTCAAAACACCTGTACGTTTCAAACATACCAGTTAACACCTCAATGACTGCCGTTCTGGACGCCTCAACAAATCGAGTCAGCATTGTAACCACATTGGCGAGTTCGTCCTCGGACGCCCCCTCAAGCAGCGTGGCGGAACGCTCAAAAAACTCACCAAACAAGTCGCGGGACAACAACCAGTCAATCAAATCAAACGTACGCTCATACCGACCGTGAGTGCTCTCAAAGAGCGTCCACAGATTCGGCCAGTCACCGGCATCCGAGCCTTCATGACTGCTCATGGCAGAGAGCAGCGGCGACACGAGAGATGCTTGCACCTCACCAGCCGGATACTCATCGAGTACAACTCGTAAGAGGCTTAGCGGAATTCGCGCAAATAGCGAATTAGGAACAGGTTCGTTCTGCTCTTTCTCGAAAGCCATTCGCAACGCCTTTAACGCCGATGGCTCATCGGTAGACACAAGCACACGAGCAAGATTGACGAGCGCAAAGGTACTTAGATCGTCAAGATGCTCGATTGCCGCAAACCGCTCGAAAACGTCCAATGCTTGTTCAGTCTCTCGGGCGACGAGTCGCATCGCAACTTCACAGTCCTCTGGCAAAATGGGGTCCTCAAAATACGCCAATAAGGATGTAGCAGCCGACACATCCGCAAACTCACCCGCCACGAGTTCGATCAATCGCCGTAGCACAGAGCGCTCTTTGGTCACTGACCACAAGGCATCAAGCCAAGCCCGATATGCCAACAAGTGTCCGGTGTGCTCTAAGCGCCTGACGCCGTCACGAAGCAAAGATACAGGCAGCCCAGATAAATCAACCTCTAAGAGAACAGTATCTTCCGGTGCACTTAACTGGGCGAGAAAAGCAAAAGCTTGAGCCTCGTCGCTCGAACCATGACTCCGACCTAGTTCCGCTAGTTGCTCCATGCAGGGCTTGGATAAAGCGAGAACATCAAAGCATTCAATGGTTCGCTCGCTATCGACCCCGCCCTCGACCCCGGCCAAGAAACAACGGGCAGCCCCTTCCACAACTCCCATAGAAAGAAGTTCGTGGGCCAATCTCAACAAAAGATCGAAGTACTCGAACTGTACCAACTGTTCATAGGCCACGGTGTATACCGTTTTGGCTTCGCCAATAGGTATGGCGAGTTCGAAAAGCTGCGTAAGCAGTCGCTGACTTGGCTTCTCCTCAAATGCTTCGAGCACCTCCTGAAATGCCTGTTTCGGCTCACCAAGCTGAGTCGACTCTAATCGAGCGATTCGAACCTGCAATGTCTCCACAAGTTGAGACTCATTCGCGACACCAAGACGAGCCTTTAACAAATCAACCAGTTTCTGCCAGGAGCCAGACTCCGTATAAATCGCTTCGAGTGAGTCGAACACACGCTGATCATCCGGCTTTTGCTTTAACGCCATCTCTAAGCAATTTACTCGCTCTACAAAGCCACCGGGAATCTGTGCATACACCTCCGCTGCCTCCGAGAATCTTTCCTGATCGCATAGGAAACTAGCTAACCCTCTCGAATCCCCTAATGTCCTGAGCACAGTCTCTATTCGCACGAGTGCGATCTGATGCTCAGGCTCGATTTCCAACACCCTACGCCATTGCTTGAGCCCACCCAGGACCTGCCCGGACGACTCCGCATTCTCTGCCTCATCGACAAGATATTTGATCAGGGCTTCGGAATCAGAATCCAGGGACATAAGCGCCGAACGCAACCGACGACGTTCATGGTCATCAGTTGACAGCGCATAACACTTCTCCAAGGCGACCAAATCGTTGGGTCTGAGTCTGAGTACAGTACGAAAGTGTTTAAGCGACAGTTCACGTTGCCCCTGAGACTCATTGAGATGGGCTAACTCCATCCTAAGAGCTACGTCTTCACCGTGAAGTAGACGTTGTTCAATCAAGGTGCATAGCCCCGACCAATCCTCCGTTTCTCTTGCTCTTGCCGTGAGGAACAAGAACGCTTTCTCTGCGGTGGGCGCTTCCCTCAAGATTCGCCGAGCCACGGCTTCAGCTTTCATCGGTTCACCCAAACGCTCCGCATATAAACTCAATTGACGATCGAGATACGAAACCGACTCGTTTACCGATCCAGCGCGAGTACTCAGGGCATCCAACAACCGAAGTACGCTTCGCCACTGTTCGCGTTCGAATTCAACCTCCAGCAGTTTTCGCATCACATGAACATCATCCGGACGCAAAACAAGCGCTTTACGAAACCAAGTGGCGCACAACGCCAATTCATCTCTCCCACTGTGATAATCCGCAAGGTTCACCGCAAGCTCAAACCTCGGACGGATGGGATACAGGGTCTCTGCCAAGACCTGCCAGGCTTCATCATGGTCCTCCTGCAATTCGAGCAACTGCTCGAGCACTTCAGGGTCCTGCTGGTCATATCGACAACGATAATCATCCAAGATCCGATATCGAACATCATCACCGTAAGCCTCTCGTAACGCGCCACAAACAAAGCGAATTAACGCGTGCAAAACCTCCTTATCGCAGGCGCTCACGACCTCTGGACAAACCAACGCATCCAGCAATTGCTGCTCGAGGTGAATCTTTAGCGCCTTCTCAAAAACTTGCAGCATCGCTCTTGTAGGTTGACTTGTCCAAAGCTCGACCAATTTAGCCAGTGCATCATCAAAATACTCGGGACTTGAAACGAGAATCTCGGCCGCTCGCCGAGCACGACGGTGTGCCCAGAACTCAGAATCCCCATCGGTCTGCAATAGGAGAGCGTCCACCGATGCAACGACACGACCAAGTTCAAACAATAATTCGGCGTACTCAAGCAGTTGAGCACCAGACAACCCTTGCCCTTGGTGATCCAGCAATAACACGTTGAGGCGTTCTAACAACTCTAGTCGCAGTGTCTTCTCAACGTCCTCACGTCGTGCAACATCGACTGCCTCACGAAGTAGGCGAATCCCGTCCGCGCCGAGGGGCGCATGTTCCCGGTAAAGCGAAATCAAGCCATACATGTCTCCACGTAATCGCAAGCTTGCCGCAATTCGCTCAATCGCAACCAAATTATGGGTATCAATGGCAAGTACGCTTCGCCAAATCTCCGTTGCATCTCGGCCACTATCGGTCGCCATGATGCCCCGATCCATATTTGCCGCGACTCTTAATTCAGCATCACTCGCCTCGGAGGCAACATAAGTCGACAGTGTTTCAAGAGCCTCATCGTCGCCAAGAATCCTGTATAAACGTCTTAGGGGCGCATAATATGTTTTGCATGAGGCGCCGAGTCGCCAAATACGTTCATATAAAGATCTTAGCCGCTCATTGGACGGCTCCCCTAGCAGTCGTTCAAGACGAATGACTCGAAGCAGGTGTTCCGGTGTTGACCCATGTGCATCGAGCACATCACGCAGACGTGACCATTGGCCATCTTCCTCCAATTCAACACTCAAACGGTCGAGCAACCAAGGGGCGGAATCTCCGAGAGCTAATCGCGCCTCCAAAACACGTACCAAACCCTTTCGCTGGGGACTCTTCTCCAAATAAATATCTGTGGCGCGAATTAAACAATCTCGGGCTTTAGCGCCAAATGCCGCGCTTCGCATCTCCAACAATTCAGCAAGAGGCAGCCACGCACCAAATGCTTCTAGCGCGTCTTCGAGGGCATGGTAGTCAGTGTCCTGACCTAAACCACGCTCAATGCCTGAGCGGTAACACGTGTACACGCCACCCGGGTCATGCGCTTGAACCGCACGCCTAAGTACCAATTTGGTCGCCAGCCCGAAATCCAAGGCATCAAGACTAACATTGAGGACACTCCGGTCGATCAACTCTAGACATATTTCGCTGGAAGAAAGAGCGTCTAAAGACCACAACATATTCGCTACAAGCGCGGTCTCATTACTTTGCTCTAAAAGCCGCTTCGAAAGTTGGAGGAGTGTATTAATGTCAGTAATTGAGAGTACTGCATCGAGCAGCATCGCGTCTGGACCGTGCGCTACGCCGAGCTCCAGCG
>JBMYRY010000066.1:0-9146 GCA_049602795.1 Bradymonadia bacterium | reverse complement strand
TTGTCTACGGTAGAGGTTTACTGCGGGGGGGACCCACGCGCTCACCAGGGTTCGTATCAACATGGGTGGAGAGTGCAAAACAACGACAGCTAAGTCATCGGACGGCTCAAATCTATCGCGCCACGCCCCATTTTCAAGGCCAGCGGACTGTGGATACTCCGCTGGGTAAACTCACCACGCGGACACTTCAGTTTAAGCGGGCGTCTGGAGCAAAATGCTCAGTGGATGTTCAAACCCGTGCACCGTATCGGATCACAGGTTGGCGCTGCACTGACGGTGAGACGGCTATCTTCCTTGGAGGGATCCGGACTGACTACTGGTCGAAAACGAATCCGAGTGATGAAGCCCTGTTAAAACAACTCGGCGTAACGCCGCAAAGGCAATAATCCAATAGACAGGGACAAGAGTCTTCGGTCGGAATCCACGGCGTGTATATGTGCCCGAGACGCCTCGCCCTAGTCCTCTAGAGAAACAGTCTGGACCTCAGTTGGACCAATGAGAAAGGTCGGGTGACCGGTCCACGGGAATGACCGGCCACCCTGGGGAATGACTTGCCTAGAATCCGAATCGATCCCGGCAAGCACCACGGGTCGCTGTTAAATTAAAGTTGCCTGACACGTTATAGCTATCCACAAACACATAGTAGGTCACACCAGCTTCGGCTGAGAAGAGCACCTGACTTTGTATCCCATAGGTATCGTCATTACATGCCACCTCATTGGACTGACCACCGCACGTGTTAGCGGTTACATAAAGTGCGGTGTCATAATCAGAATCGAAGGTGTCTAAACAGACCACGGTATCCGACTCCACGGTCAGGGCATAGACAACCTCGGCGCCTTGACCAGAGCAAGTACCTTGAAAGGAAGAAGCGGCGTTAATGGTTGTACCAGTTTGTGTCCCCCAACTTAAAGCCGTAGCCGAATCACATACACCGCCGTTTTCAGGCAAGTTAGATTGGTCCTCTAAGGGCTCGTTGTCGGTGGATGGTTCACCTACTGGAGTGTCATTCGAACCTGGGGACACGGGACGTTCAATCTCAAAGCCACACGCAGTCAAGTCGTCATAGCAGACCCGCTCAACGCAGGCATCATCCAAGCAGTTTTCTCTCTCGATGCACTCACGAATAGCGGAGACTTGAGCCTGTGCCGGCGCCGTACCGCGCATGTAGCATGCCTCACGACACTGGGTATCACTGTGTGCACAGTGCCCAAAACAGTCGTAGATATCAGTACAGTTCAACGGGGACGTATCACCGGATGAACCAGAGCTACTCGGAGCATCCTGTGCATTACAGGCTGAAACTTCGTCGGGACACCTTACAGCGACGCAGGCATCATCTTCACATTGATTTGCTTGAACACAATTGCCGATTCCGGAGACAGCATCCTGTGCATCCGCTGTGCCGGAACTGTAGCATTCATCTAGGCATGCGCGGTCACCCTCAGTACAACGACCAAAACATTCAAAAACCTGATTACAACTTAGGTCACCTTCACTGCCATCAACTTCTCCTGGGCTTTCACCTGTATTCTGAACGGAATTCGTTTCGTCATTACACGCCGCTACCTCCGACGCACAAAGGCGGTCTACACAACCACTATCCTGACAATCATTCTGTTCGATACACGAGCCAATTGCATTCACTTGAGCCTGTGCCCGAAGGGTTCCATTACGCTCGCAATCATCGAGACAACGTTGATTGCCCCGAGCGCATTGACCGTAGCATTCGAAGATCTCAGAACAACTCAAGGTGCCCGCGGATGATGGGGGCTCATCATTGCTCGAAGACCCCCCACCATCGCACGCAGCAACTTGATCCGGGCAGTTTAGTTCCACACAGTTTCCATCACGGCATTCGTTGGTCTGAGCGCATTCACCGATGGCATTGACCTGCGCCTGAGCAGCTGAGGTCCCTCGATTAAAGCAATCGTCAAGACAGGCTCGGTCTCCATCAGAGCATTCATTGAAACAGGTATAGATACCCTGACAATCCAGGGATTGACTTCCTGAAGGCTGAGAAGAGGCATTGGCGTCGGTATTTTGGCTTTGGTTGAAGCCACACGCGTCAAGCTGTACGCTACAATGGGCTTCAACACAGGCGTTATCGTTACACTGATTATCTTGCATGCAAAGGGCCAAGGCATCGAGTTGTTGCCGCGCTTGAGGCGTCCCTCTTTCCGCGCATGCATCGACACATGCCTGGTCTTCAGGTGCGCAGGTATTAAAGCAATCGAAGACGCCCAAACAATTAAGTTGACCGGTCGTCGTTTGGGCATCTTGGGAGTGCTGATTATCCTGATCGGTGGATACAATCGGAACCCCTTCGTCTGTGTAGTCTTGCTCACTACTGCTTGCGCTGTTGTCAGTTGAACTCCCAATGGCTCGCAAAGGCTCTTCACTTGGCTCTGTACTGGCATCACCACACCCAAAGCTAAATCCAGTCAGCCCAACTAGTAAGAGATGCTTCCATGACAATCTTTGATTTGTTTTCATGTTCATTTTCCCCGTCTGATTTCCCGTAGCGACTCTCAACCGTGAATCGAGCCACCCTTCAGACAATAGCGAGGAGCTTATGGCAATAAAATTGAAAGGTTTTGCATGAAATGTTCAATAAAAACGAACGGTATTATTACTCAATGCCGAAGGACCATTTTAGGTCTTCGACGAGCTTGAGGCCGGCGGGTCCAAGAGGTTCGGTACTTCGGTGCACCAAACGCGGGTGATAGGTCCATTTCTTTCCGTCCACGCGGTCAACCACCACCAGCCTTCCAGATTCCAGATCTTTTTGAACCAAATGTTTAGGCGTCCAGCCGAATCCAATCCCCGCCACCAACGCGAGGCGTTTAGCATGAAAGTCCGGCATATAAATGACGTGTTGGCACCCCATGAACGAACGACGGGGACTATCAAGGAAGCGAGCAGCAGTATCCTTCACCACCAGTTCTACCTCCGAAAACAGGTGCGATTTCTCGACACGCTGCAGTTGAGCTAGCGGATGATTAGGGCTCGCCACCAACACCATTTCCAACAAAGGAAGCCGATGGACGGTATAACTGCCGCGTTCGCGATCAAAATCGAGGGTGAGCATCAGATCAGCACGCTCTTTTTCGTAACGTTCAGAGACACCATCTTGGCATTCGATATCCAGACGAATGCGGGTAGGCAGCTTCCTGTCCAAAAAACGTTTCACGCCTTTGACAATCTTGGTTATGGGTAACGCAGAGTCAGCTACGACATGAACCGTCACCTCCCATTGACCAGCAAGCTCAGAGGCGAGTCTTTCGAGCGCACGAGCCTCACCAAGAATGTTCCTCGCTTGTTCCAATACCCGCTGCCCAGCCTCTGTCAATACGGAACGGCGCCCCTTTTTCTCAAAGATCTCGATCTCGAGAGACTCTTCGAGATTTCTGATCGCATAGGTTATCGCAGAAGGGACGCGATATAGTTCCTTTGCAGCTGCAGCAAATGATCCCGTTCTTACAATGGTATCGAGCACCAGTAATTGATCTAAATTATGTTTGGGTGCTGCCATGGCTCTGCCCTTTCATCCTAGTTGGGTACGCAGACTGTATTACCGAGACACCCCGCAGGACTCACTTTGAAGCCCACTGCACTATCTCAGGTCATCCCCTTTCTTGCTACCGTGGCAGACTGTCCTCAAGCATTCAAATAATCTGAACAAAAATGTTAATTTAATTTACTAAACTTAAACAAAAGATCTCGCTCTAATTGAAAGACGAAAACGTAAACGCAACCACGGGAGATTAGAGTATGCGTCATTCACTGAACATGATGAGTAGTTTATTGATTCTCACACTGACCTTTGTCGGCTGTGGAGATGAAACCACAACAGGTGACCTCTGTGGTGGCTGTCTCCCAGGCGAAGTGTGCGTTGACTATGAATTCGGATCGCTGTGTGAAACATCACGAAGCACGGAACCGGTCGACACCGAACGGCAAGCCGAAGCGGTGCCCAACTATGATGATGAAAGCACTACCAATAGTGACAATGGATATCTGCCATCTGGCTATACACCAGGTGGAGGCAATCACTCCGAGTCGGCGCCTCAAGGAGAAGATGCGTGTACATCGGTACACTTAAATTTGAAACCTTCAGCATCAAGCATTCCGCGCGTCATGCTGGTGGTAGACAGGTCTTATAGCATGGTGGGCATTGAGGACCGATGGAGCCCAATTGAGAACACCCTCAGTCGCGTGACCGCCAATCTGAGTGAAACCGTTCACTTCGGACTTGTCCTTTTTCCATCACCAGACCCTGACTTCTTTGGAAGTGAAGCAGAGATGGCATGTGCGCCCGGAGAAGTGAACGTGGCAACCGCAGCCAACACCGCACCAGATATTCAACAATGGCTTAGAAACGCCCCCCCTCAAATGGGTCTCGCCACCCCGACGTACTCCGCGTTGGATGCAGCTGGTAGAAGTCTACGACAGAACCCCTCAGGCAATGACTACATTCTCCTCGCAACCGACGGCGGTCCAGGCTGTAACTTCAACATGAACTACAACACCTGTGAGTGTCTCAACCACGCGTGTTTACTGGGGCTCCCCGAAATGTGTCTAGATAATCAAAGAACGGTCAATAAAGTGCAGCAATTAGCCGACGAGGGCATAAAGACGATGGTGCTCGGTATCGCCAGTGATGAATTCATGCCTGCAGCTCGATCTGTCCTGGACGGGATGGCGGTGGCGGGAGGAACTGCTCAGAATGGACGCCACATGGAGGTTGGACGAGTCGATGAGCTTGAGCGAGCGCTCACAGCCGCGGCCGGTCAACTCGCCCCCTGCACCTACGAACTTGGGGAGCTTGCAGATCATTCTGACGACCTAAACGTCACCATCGATGGTCAGCAGATTCAACGAGATGAATCCGGACGTAATGGGTGGGATGTGGACGGCACAGAATTAGAATTCTACGGTGAAGCCTGCAATCGCCTTCGCGATGGTCGAGCTCACCGCATCGGTGCGGAATCGAACTGTCAATAGATTACGAACTCATGGATTCACGTTTCCACTCTACCTCGGCAAGTTGCTAAAGATCTGGACGTGGAGGCTCTAAGTCCCTATGTTGCAGTGACAAAGTCACGTGTATGTGGGGGGAACCGTGAGCCGACAGATCATTCTACTCTGGGTATTCCTTGTTATGGGCTGCGCAAGTTCCGATACCAATACTGAAACCGCGACACCCGGCGAAAATAGCAGTGGTATCGTACTCTTGGGGGGAAAAGCTGATGCTTGGGACCGCTTAAACGACCCCGAGAGGTTTGCCAAATTTCTAGACGATGACTTAATCTATCGGCTGGCGGAATTACCCCTAGAAGGCACAGCGAATAAAGAACCATGGCCAGAAACCTATTGGCCCACATACCAAGACAGTACAAATGTTCGATGGGATGGGGCCGAAAACTTGTCCCCGCTTGAAAAATACGATCTTGTATTCAACGATTGGTTGCCTCCCGAGGGTTTCATGGCCCTTCAACCTTACAGCGCGAATTGCCATGGTGAAGCCTTTGATCCCTTGTACTATGAGTCACTGGGACCCGCTGCTCGGTGGATGAGCGAAAATCGAGGTAATTGGCGCGCTCATGACGGTGTTGATAATGACGGCGACGGAGAAATTGACGAATGTGACGACCAGGATGGCATTGCTCGTTGGTGGGGTTTGTGCCATGCCTGGACACCCGCTGCTCTCATTGAAGACGAACCAATTCGCGCCATTGTGTATGAAGGCGTCACATTTTATCCATCGGACCTAAAAGCTCTTATGATCACCGTGTACGACTCGTCGAGAGCGATGGTCATTGGCGGTCGCTGTAAAGCGACTCAGGTTGAGCGGGATGAGACAGGCCGAATCATCGATGAGTATTGTCGTGATACAAATGCCGGAAGTTTTCATGTGATTACCACCAACTTCCTCGGACGCTTTCAGGTTGGCTTTGCGGAAGATCGAACCTATGACGACGAAGTCTGGAACCAACCCGTCCATAGCTACAAAGTAGAGCGCCTTGAAAACATTGACGAACGTCAGGCCATGGCTCTGCTGCATGTTGATTTCGAGACACACACAAACTACCCATTCAACCCAGATGCAAAACAATGGGCGGATGTGGAGATCAGTCTTGACTACGTTGTGGAATCACATGCATCGAGGGAACCAATGGGTCCTCAGTTCTCTAGCTACCTAAGAACGGACCGGTATCACTATATTCTTGAGATGGATGAGGAAGGGCGAATTATCGGAGGTGAGTGGATTAACGGGCGTTCCGCCGATGAACGAGGTCGATTTTCCGAACAACCAGACTTTCTCTGGTATCCAACCGGACCAAGGCCGAATCCGCCATCAGAAGGGCCTCATGGACCGAGAGATCCCAAGAAGAATCCGTATGTAAGCTATGCAAAAGTCCTAAAGCTCTTCGAGAAGGCAACGCAGCCCCAAGAGTAATACCGGGGACGTCAATCTGCAGTTTGGGCGGGGCTACCGCCGTTATGGGCTGGTGTCTCAAGAGATTCAAACGTCAGAGTGAGCATTTTGTGGGTGCGCTTGCGCAACCCTAACTGAGGCATCTGTTCCATACGCATCAACACACCATTCTTAGAAAAACGAGTCGAATTACTGCCATCCTTCTGCCAATGTTTAAGGGCATAAGCCTCGATGCGCTGCCTTAACGCATTATCAAATCCATCTCGCAGAAACACGGTTAACGAACGCACCCGTTCCCCATCTGCCGCAAGCGCAATCTTGACCTTTAATGATAAGCTTTCAAACGCCAACGGATGAGTCCACCCGAGTCGCCCGGTGCCCCCCTGTGAAGTACTCGTGCGTTCAATAATCGAACTCAACGCCGCAAACGGCTTCCCAATGTAGCTCGAAAAGGTCATGCCGGTTCCACTGGGTGGTCCGATGAGATGAGATAACGGGGTCAATGGCAAATAACTAAGAACAAACCCGTTGTCTTGAGGCGCCATATGAATCTGCATTCTCTCGCGCTCTAGCAGCCACACGTGTCGTGTATCGCGTTGATCTATCCGCGCGGAAACGCTGTTTGGCCATTGCTTTAAGAGTGCTTCAGCGGAAAGGGTCGACTTGAGGGTAAGGTATCGAACGGTTTGCTGTGCATTAAGGGTAATGTTTGCTTGAACTTTAGCTGATAAGGCCAAGCCACCTGGTTGAAGGATTGCCGCCCAATCCTTTGGCAGGTCAGTCACGGGCATACCGATGGAGAGGGCAGCTAATTTGGGTGGCAGCCCAGGCGTCATCGATAAGCCGTGCCAAGTGGGCACAGGCTTGGGCTGGACCCGTGGCGGATGCACATCTCCCGAGGTATTAGAGTCCTTAGAGCACCCCATAATCCCTGTAATTAAGAGACTAAAGGCGAAAGAAATAGAGACTATTCGGGCGTACGCCATCGGGGGTCCTCATCCCGAAAAACATTTGAGTCCGCTGAATTAGAACGTCCGGGAGTCGCCATGATATAGCGAAGGTTATCTGTTCGAATTTGGGCCCGTTGCTCGTCTGTAGCATTTTCACATGTTCGCCACGCGGCAGCTTTTGTACCATCAATAATCGGCTCACAGTCCTCGCCTTGATTGTCGCAATTAACGTGGATTCGTTCCATGGAATGCACAATTTGATCTCGAATCGGACACTCATTTCCCCCGCCTCGACACCGACGCCCACCGGCGAAGGCTGAACGACCATTGCCCGCACGATCGACGATATTTCCTCGGGGGTCAGTCAAACGCAGATCAAAAGCACCATTGTGAAGATTGATTCTGAGAAATCGGGCGTCATTCGCCATATTCATGACGAAATCAGGTTCAAGGTATGCGCCGCTTAAGAACTGAGGCTTCAAGTCGTCATAAGGCTCGGTATTGTGGTCAAGAACTAAGAATCTCTCATAGGGTCCAATCACGGTTCCGGGATACAGACCAACCATAAAGTCGGTCTCGCTCGCAATGGTCCACATGGACAAGTCAATGGCGCGATCTGTGGTATTCAACAATTCGATGAACTCATCATTACCAACAAATTGATAATCACGAGCACTCGCTGGGTCATTTGTCTTCGACACGTCCACGTTGCCGTCAAAACCATCCCATTGAATTTCGTTAAAGATCACATCACCCGGCTTGAGGGGTCTAGGGATCAAACGACTCGCAGGCTCGCCTATATAGCGCTCACCGACCGGCTTTGCTAGACGCCACAGATAATCAAAATAATCCGCATATTGCTCGCCAATGCGGGGGCTATCGCTGAGAACGAGTAAGGTTTCATCGTTGGCGATGGTTGCTGAGGAAGACCAATTGAATGAGCCGGTTAAAATGACGGGATTATCTGTCCGCCCATCAATCACCAAGGTCTTTGAATGTTGTCGCCCGCCGCCCGCCTGATAGTCACCAGGCTGGTAGCTATTATCATTGCCGTCCATGCGGATGGATACTCCGTTTGCAATGAGGCGATAAGACTCATGGTATGGACCATTAGAATGCAACTGAGACCGATCAATGACCCCTCGTACAAAGCGGGCGCGGAAAGGTACTCGTCGCTCAAGGCGATCGGCACATTCAGCGGTCACTCGAAGCGCTTCACATTTTCCTTCCGAAACTGTGCTGTCTTCATAGCCGCCGTCTGGGTCACAGCACACATTAAAAGCTTTGAATTCACGATCTTTTTCGATCAAAAGAGACCCGAGTTGGTCCTTGGTAAATGCGAAGATGAAAAACTCGATCGTCTCCTGTGCATTTTGGACCCCCTCAAGAATACGCCCCATCGCATCTTCCTGGGGCGAGAAATAAACTTCGACGCGAGTATCGCCGACCTCATAAGTATTGTTGTTTATTACCTCGTGTTTGGCATACCCAAAACGACCGGCAAACATTTGATCAAATTCGGCTTGAAAGTCTTCCGCGACAGCCGGCGAATCGATAAGCACCCAGTTATTGTCGTTCTTACCGAATCCTGTGGTGGTGATATTGCCCGTACCAGTGACCACGAAGCGTCGGTCAATAATGAAAAACTTATTGTGCATGATGTGGTTCTGGTTACCGACCTGTGTCGGCACGTTTAACCGATCTAAGGTGATGTAACCACCCACCGTCCCAAATGCGTGTCGCGCATTACCCAC
>JBMYRY010000065.1:0-9302 GCA_049602795.1 Bradymonadia bacterium | reverse complement strand
TCTCTAGATACCGAGATCAGAGAGCTGTGGGCGATGAGCGTTTAGCAGCATTTCAAACAGCACTCTCAACGACGGGGGTCTCAACGAGCGCCGGAGCATTGAGTACGGCTGGTAGTTTCCTGATCTTAGCCTTTTCCACGTTTCAAGGCTTCGCGCAATTCGGGATTGTTGCGTCCATCGGAGTGATTTTTGCCCTCCTAGCCGCATTGATCTTGATCCCCTCGCTGGTGAGGACGACTGGTGGCAATGGCAAACACACCTTCGGGGCGCGTACTCGCTTACCCACTAAACCAACACATACCGCAATGCCGAAATTTTCGGCTTTCGCAATCGTGATTGCCTTCGGTCTAGCTGTGCTTTCCGCATGGAAGATCCCAGCCATCGAGTTTGAATACGATCTCTCAAAGCTTGGCTCTAAATCGAGCAAGTCTAGTAAATCCAGCACCTCGAAACCTAAAGACGTACCGGTTGCAAAACCACTACCCGAGGAAGCCGTTGGCAAAAAATCGGCACCGGGTATCATCTTGACCGACAGTTTAGAAGAAACAGCACTCGTTCATCGACAACTAGCGGTGCTGATCGCTCAAAAGGAAGCAGAGGAAGAAAAGACGGAACGACTCAACGAGTTGGAGCCGTTGAGTGAATCTCGAAGTGTCTTTAGGAAGCTGAAGGAAAAGGCCAAACAGCCGGTTACCGTGAGTGATGAGGTCCAGCGCGCGCTCGACTCTTATCCCCCCGAACAACTCGAAATCATGAAACGAAGGGTGACCGAAGTCTTCTCAATTTACGACTACGTCCCTGACGAGCAAGCAGACAAGCTTCTCATCATTAAAGACATCAAAAAAAGAGTCGACCGCAAGCGACGCAAGTTTAAAGGGAAAGATAAAGAAGAGGTTGATGAACTCTACTCATACCTCCAAGTTGAGACGCCCATTACGGTTGAGGCACTTCCAAAATGGGTGAAGGCGCGAATGACCGATAAAAAGGGCGCCGTGGGACAATTTGTGATTTTTCGGGCTGCGGGTCGAAAAGCCAATTACGAGGTTGCTAAGGAACTGAGAACCGCTTTCTTTGATATCAAAACCCCAGATGGTACGGCACCAACAGCCGCTGAATACTTCATCCTGGCAGCGATTATCGATGCGATCAAAGCTGATGCCCCTATGGTGATTGGATTAACGCTTTTAGTGATGTTTATTTCCGCCTTTGTCCTGGTGGGTAATCTACGAGGTCCAATCGTTGTATTCACCGTTGTTGGCTTCGCAATGGTTTGGCTAGGTGGCATCATGGCGCTCTTTGGCTGGAAACTAGATATGTTTAACATCATTGCCATCCCCCTCATCGTGGGTATGGGTCAAGACGATGCACTTCATATCTTTCACCGGTATGAAGAAGGTGGTCCCAATGCCATTGAAAATGCCGTGCGCGAAACCGGCGCAGCCATCTTTCTCACGACCTGGACCACGTGTATCGGATTTGGAGGCATCTTCTTCTCGAATCATCGAGGGCTGCTTTCGCTCGCCAAAATCTCCGTTGTCGGTCTGGTGTTATGCTTCATCTCATCGGTCATCATTTTACCCTCAATCCTCAGGCTCTTTGAGTGGTATTCAAACAGGGCAAGACAAGGTTGAAAAAGAGCCGAGCAACGATGGCAAATCGATTCAATGCTGCCATCATCATCCAGAGAACCGTAACTCGATAGCCAAGAAAAAGACGGATCCATCACTCGCTGAGTGGAGACTCGACCATCTCAAAATTAGAGAACAAAAACGCGGGGGCGACAACGCAAGAAACCAGGGTCCACGCACCACTCGTTTCAGCCATTTGCCATTCATCAGGGCGCACGATGTATTGGGGCCGTTCACCAAGGAGTACGTTCGCGCCGAGAACCACCTCTCTACTTCCCTTCCCCAAATCATTGCTCATTCGAAGCGTCAATGGCGAACCGGCATGAAAACACCAGACTTCGGCCGACGATAAGACTCGATGCCATCGCGAAGGTTGATTTTTTAAGAGCAAGAAATAAATGGTTGTCAGCGCACCCGGTTCATCGATCGTTCCATCGCGATAGAGTTCCCGATAATACCCACCCTCGGGATGTGGAAGGAGTTCAAGTTCATCAATGATCGCCTGAGCGCTGAGATTCGTCATTTATTGCTCCTCTGCACGCGTTCATCCTTAAACTGTTGGCTACGCATTCGAAACTTCGCTTTCTGCTCGTCGCTGGTATCCGCAAAGCAATCGGGGCAAGACACGCCTTCTTCGTAGCGTGGATCTGCTCTCATGGTCTCATCGACAGGATGCCGACAACCGTAGCACATTGTGATCTCGTGATTGATCGTCAACTCATGTCCCACGGCGATCCGTTCATCGAACACAAAACAATCTCCACTGAATCGACTATCACTTTTGTCCGTTTCCTTTAGATATCGCAGAATGCCGCCCTTGAGATGATAGGTTCGCTCAATACCCATCGTTGTGAGGTAACTCGTCGCCTTCTCACAACGTATGCCCCCGGTGCAGAACATCGCTACGCCCTCAGCACGCTCAAGTCGAGCTTTGTTCTCGTTAACCCACTGGGGAAATTGTCTAAATGAAACGGTGTTTGGATTTTCGGCGCTTTCAAATGTACCCAATCGAACCTCAAAATCATTACGGGTATCAATCACAATAATGTTCGGATTATCGATTAACTCATTCCACTGTTCAGGATCTACGTAGACACCTCGGTCACGAGTTGGGTCGATTCCTCGTACCCCCATGGTTACGATCTCATTCTTCTTATGGATAAATAGTCGTCTAAACGGCACTTCTGAAACCGGATCTCGTCTTGGGTTAGGACATCCAATGGACTGACACACTTGAAGAAGCTCATCGAGCGCTTCATCGGTCCCACAGATTGTACCATTGATACCCTCTTCGGCTAGAATCAGTGTACCTTTAATGCCCCGTCTCTGAGCAATTTCAAACAGGCGGGCGCGCAACTGGTCAACATCATCGATGCGGACAAAATGATAAAGCGCAGTGACAGACAGCATGCATATGGCTCCAGGTGATACAGAGACCCACTCTCTACCGTCTTCCGCGCGACCTTTCAAGCTGCTGTGCATCGTGGTCGGGAACGGTGGTCTTTACTGCGTCCTTCGAATACCTTAGTTAAAGGAGGCAACATGGCAACGAGGGAGAGATACATGCAGGATGCCAAAAAACGATATGACCTCGTCCTAATGGGGGCATCTGGATTTACCGGTCGCTTAGTCGCTGAACACCTCCATCAACGCAATCCATCTCTATCGTGGGCAATCGCGGGACGTAACGAAGAGAAACTTGAAGCCATACGATCGGAGTACGCACCGTCTGCTGAGATTGTAATCGGCGATAGCTTGTCAAAGGAAGACATGCGCTCACTTGCAGCAAGCTCTAAAGTCGTCGCATCCACAGCGGGGCCCTTTGCAAAAATTGGTACCCCACTCGTTGAAGCCTGTGCCTTAACTGGTACTGACTACGTTGACATCACCGGGGAAACTCAATGGATCCGCGATATAATCGACGCCTATCACGAGATTGCCCAGGAGAATGGTGCCCGCATCATTAATTGTTGCGGATTCGACTCATTGCCCAGTGACCTGGGTACCTATCTGCTGACGGACTCCCTAAGAATGGCAAACTCACAGCTTGAATGCATAGGCATTCTCACACGCCTTCGGGGACGTCTAAGCGGCGGGACCTTTGCAAGCATGCAAAATCTGGTGAAAGCCGCCAAAGTCAAAGAAGTGGCTCGAGTGCTTGCACACCCCTTCAGTCTCAATCCAAGACCGCTGCCAAAACTCCGAAAGCCATCCGATCAGACCGGAGCGATCTTTCTCGACGACCTTAACATGTGGACGACACCATTCGTAATGGCAGGTATCAATACGAGAATTGTCCGCCGAAGTGAGGCCCTGCGAGGTTATGAACCAACCGACCTTATTTATCACGAAGCAGTGCGGGCACGGAGTCGAGGTAAAGCAGTGCTGACCAGCACCATGCTCGGTCTTGGACTGGTCTCTCAATTCTTTGGTCCAACGAGAGCGTTATCCTCTTTGTTCTTACCCAAACCTGGCGAAGGACCAACGGCGGAAGAGAGACAGAACGGATCATTCACCATGGAGCTTTTCGGTCGAAAGCAAGGCGAGGCTACCTACGCTAAAAAAGTCAAGGTACACGCGGACTCGGATCCTGGCTACAGTGCAACAGCAAAGATGTTAGGGGAATCAGCGTTAGCGTGCCTCGACGTGCCACGAACACAAACGGGCATGCTCACGCCATCCGTGGCGCTAGGTCCCCATCTCATTGAGAGGCTCCGAGCCGTCGGCATCTCGTTTGAATTGACGTCTATCTAGACCGTTTCGCCAACCCAATCGCGCGGCGGCAGAAACGCCGTGTAGAGTTTGTGCTCAGGACTCCCTGGTTCCACGGGGTACTTGTAATGCCACGCCACAAGCGGTGGCATCGACGCCATCACCGTTTCCGTTCGCCGTCCCGATTGCAGTCCATATTGGGTACCTCGGTCGTAAACCAAATTAAACTCGGCGTACCGCCCTCTCCTGAAAAGTTGGAAAGCTCGCTCCTTCTCGGTATAGGGGACATCCTTTCGGCGCTCAAGTATCGGTTGATAGGCGGGCAAGAAGCTATTGGATAACGCCTTTACAAGCGAGAATGACTCTTCAAACCCATTGTGATTCCAATCGTCGAAGAAGATACCACCAATGCCGCGTGCTTCCTTCCGATGTGGAATATAGAAGTAGTCATCACATCGGGTCTTCATCTTTGGGTAAATCTCGTCTCCGAAGGGATCACTCGCCTGTTTCGCTGTCTGATGCCAATGCACCGCATCATCTTCAAATCCGTAATAAGGCGTGAGGTCATATCCTCCACCAAACCACCAAGCGACATCCTCGTCCCCTCTTTCAACTTGAAAGAAACGAAAATTCGCATGGGTTGTGGGCGCATACGGATTGCGGGGATGTACAATGAGCGATAGGGACACAGCCTGAAAACCACACCCGGCAAACTCCGGGCGTCGATCGGTCGCAGCCTTCGGCAGCGCAGCCCCAATCGAGTGTGAGAAATTCACTGCGGCTTTCTCAACGACCGGTCCTTCAGTCATGATGCGAGGCGAAGATAGACTTCCATTCGCACTGACATCTTCATCCTCCGCAAACCTCGCACTACCGTCGATCTCTTCGAGCATGCCGCAGATTCGGTGTTGGAGGTTCTGTAGATGTGCTCGGACCTGTTGCGTCTTTGAGGCACCAACCGATGCTCCGGTATTCATCTAGGCTTTTGCCCGACGAGGTCCACCAACGCGCTCATCAATCTCATCGCGCTCTGTCACCATTGCTGTGAGATAGTCGCGATTCATCCCGGCGATCCAGTCAAGGCTGATACCTTTCGGGCAGGCCTCGGCGCATTCACCGTGGTTGGTGCAGCCACCAAAACCTTCGGCTTCCATCTGACCAACCATTTTTCGCACGCGGTCGCCTCGCTCAGCTTGACCCTGCGGAATCAATCCTAGGTGACCAATCTTCGCGGACGTGAAGAGTGAAGCGGAAGCATTGGGACACGCAGCAACGCACGCGCCGCACCCAATGCATGCCGCGGCCGCGAAAGCTGCGTCGGCAATCTTCTTTGCAATGGGTGTTTCGTTCGCGTCTCGAGCGCTGCCCGTATTCACGGAGATGTATCCACCAGACTCGATAATGCGGTCGAAGGCGGAACGGTCAACGACCAGGTCTTTGATGACTGGAAATGCCTTCGCTCGCCATGGCTCTACCCAGACCTCATCACCGTCTTTGAATTCGCGCATGTGCAACTGACAAGTTGTCGTGAGGTCACGATGCCCATGTGCAAATCCGTTAATCACCATACCACATGACCCACAGATGCCCTCGCGACAGTCATGGTCAAATGCAATTGGTTCCTGTCCACTCTCGATGAGTTCTTCGTTCAGACCATCCATCATCTCCAAAAAGGAACTGTCGGGACTGACGTCGTCTCGAGCAAACTTCTCGAAACGACCCGCCTGATTCTCACCATCTTGCCGCCAAACATGGACTGTTAATTTCATTACTTGTAACTCCGTTGAGCGAGCTTAACGTAATCAAACTCAAGCTCTTCTTTAACCAGGGTTTGCTCTTTGTCCTCGCCATTGTAAAACCAAGCCGCAACATGGGAAAAGCCGTCATCAACTCTGAGCGCCTCCCCCTCTGGTGTTTGATGTTCCTCCCTAAAATGACCGCCACACGATTCAGCTCTCGCAAGCGCGTCACGGCACATCAGTTCGCCAAGCTCCAAAAAGTCCGCGACCCGACCTGCCTTCTCCAATGTCTGATTAAAGCTATCTCCCGTGCCCGGAACACAGACATTATTCCAGAATTCCTCTCGCAAGAGTGGAATCTTCTCGATGGCCTGCTTGAGACCCTCTTCACTTCTGGACATGCCACAATTGTCCCACATGATTCGCCCCAATTCCTTATGGAAGCTGTCCGGCGACCGAGTACCCTTGATGGATAGCAACCGCTCCGTCCGTTCGTTCACTTCCTTCATGGCAGCGACCACTTCCGGGGTCTGCTCATTGACTGCCTTCGCTTTGATCTCGTGACCATGTCGCCCGAGGTAGTTACCCATGGTGTATGGCACCACAAAATAGCCATCCGCGAGCCCCTGCATCAGCGCGCTCGCCCCGAGTCGGTTTGCACCGTGGTCTGAGAAGTTCGCCTCCCCAATGACAAATAACCCAGGAATCGTGGATTCGAGGTTGTAGTCAACCCAGAGACCGCCCATCGTATAATGAACAGCAGGAAAGATTCTCATGGGCGTCTCGTATGGGTTGTCATCAGTGATGCGCTCGTACATCTCAAAGAGATTGCCGTATCGCTCCGCGACCTTGTCGCGTCCAAGCCGCTCAATGGCATCTGCAAAGTCTAAATAAACCCCAAGACCCGTTGGCCCAACACCTCTGCCTTCCGCGCACACTTCCTGTGCACTTCGAGATGCAATGTCTCTGGGTACGAGATTACCGAAGGCGGGATACTTACGCTCAAGGTAGTAATCGCGGTCTTCCTTCTTAATATCTTTGGGGTTCTTGCCTACGTCTGCTGCGTTTTTGGGGACCCAAACTCGACCATCATTTCGCAGTGATTCGCTCATGAGCGTGAGCTTAGACTGATGCTCTCCACTCACGGGAATGCACGTGGGGTGAATTTGCGTGTAGCACGGATTGGCAAATGCCGCACCTCGTCGGTGAGCTCGCCAAGACGCAGTTACGTTGCTCCCCATCGCGTTCGTGGAGAGGAAAAACACGTTGCCGTAACCACCGCTACCTAATACGACTGCATCGGCGAAGTGTGCTTTCGCTTTGCCGGTCTTCAAGCAGCGCGTGACGATGCCCCGCGCACGCCCATCAACGACGATGAGGTCAAGCATTTCTGTTCGCGTGTGCATTTCCACAGAACCAGCTTCGATCTGCCTCGCGAGCGCTTGGTATGCGCCGATCAACAATTGCTGACCGGTCTGGCCTTTCGCGTAAAAGGTGCGCGACACTTGAGCACCACCGAAGGAGCGGTTATCTAAGAGTCCACCGTAATCACGAGCAAAGGGTACGCCCTGGGCAACCGCTTGGTCGATGATGTTGACACTGATTTGGGCAAGACGGTAGACGTTCGCTTCGCGCGACCTAAAGTCTCCCCCCTTTACGGTGTCGTAGAAGAGCCTATAGATGCTGTCTCCGTCGCCCTGGTAATTCTTCGCAGCATTAATGCCACCTTGAGCCGCAATGGAATGCGCTCGGCGGGGCGAATCCTGAAAACAGAAAGCTTTAACATTGTAGCCCAACTCGCCCATGGTGGCAGCAGCAGAAGCGCCTGCGAGACCAGTCCCAACGACGATTACGTCAAACTTTCTCTTGTTCGCCGGATTAACGAGCTTCATCTCGAAGCGGTGTCGGTCCCAAGCAGTTTCGATCGGTCCTGTAGGTACATTTGAACGTAATTGCACGTGCGTCTCCTTATTCACTTAACCCATCCGGTAATGACCGCGATAGGTACTATGGCAAAGCCAATACAAACGAGTGCCGAGAAGGCACCCGCAAATTGCTTACGATAAGCGTCGTATCTTGGGTGTGACACGCCAAGAGTTTGCATGAAGCTCCACGCCCCATGGTAGAGGTGCAGTCCGAGAAAGACTTGGGCGACCAAGTAGATGGCCGAGATCCACCAGATGCTGAAGCTCTTAACGATATTTTGATAGACATTCATGTCGAGTCCAGCAGGCTGCCCGCTTACGACGGCGCCACCAGGGATTACGCCAAACGTCAGGTGTGCCAGGTGGTATGCGATGTAGAGTAAAATGGCGATACCGCCAAATGCCATTGACTTCGACGCTGCCGTGCTCGCTTGATTCGGCACTCTTTTGTAAGCCTGTTTTCGGGCAGACCGATTTTGAGACGTCAATTGTAAGGCTGACCAGACGTGTGCAAAGACGGCTCCAATGAGAACCAATCGTGCGACCCAAATCCCTGCTCCGCCCAGAAGTTGACGCAACGACAACGCGTAGTCGTTCAGAGCAGCTTCGCCCGCAAAGATCAGTAAATTTCCAGCCATGTGACTGAACACAAAGCCCAGGAGTATGGCACCTGAAAGCGCCATAACAATCTTCTTACCGATGGTGGTATTGTAAAATTTTAAGGTATTGACAGACATCCCTCAGATTCCTCGTGCCTTTCCTCGAACACCTCGTCGTCTTCTGCACACTCCATTCGATGCAAACAACGCTCTGGCGTTACTCAAACGTATTTAAATTCTCTCTTCCTCAGTCCGTCAGCCTCATACTAAATGACCGAGACAAGAAATGTTTTTGACGCACTACCGCGCCGCGCCCGCGGAGAATCTCATGTTTGGAGCCTTTTGCCAAGTACACATATTCGACTTTCACATCCGCTTCAGAATCCTGCGCAAGTGCGTCTCAAGCCATTCTAATGGGAAAAGTGTGTGAAGAGAGTGTGTCTCAACGTCATCAATGACGCTTCAAACTCATTTACATCTTCTCAGAGTGGGCCACGACAAAGACTCCGACTCAAACCAATGCAGAGACAAAAGTTTACGGTCGTGAAGGAATTGCTACGTATGAATTTACGATCCCTGCAACCTCCGTTACGCTTAGACATCAAACTTAGGTCAAAAGCGGCTTCTTCGAAAGGGAAAGACATGGTGAAGTTAGAACTCGCAACGCAGCTTCGTAAAACCGCTGCCCGGCTCAAAACG
>JBMYRY010000064.1:0-9333 GCA_049602795.1 Bradymonadia bacterium | reverse complement strand
CTCACCGTCTTCGACCAGCTTGTTTAAATGAGCGAGTGCAGACCGCCCAGCCAAGCCCCCATTGGGACCTACTTTAAAGAACTCTGGTGTGTCTTTGTAGGCGGAAGCAACGATGGCGTCGATAGACGTTGATTCGACACCCACGGCTTCGCGTATGAGCGCTTCTCGCATCAAGCGATGCGCCATATATTCATCTATTTTCTCCTCCGCGCCGCCGATCACGGGCCCATGACTGGGCAGTAAGCATGTGGGCTCTAGTTCTTTGATCAAACGGAGGCTATCCAGATACGCCGCCATGTCCCCGGCATCTTCGGGATCGATGATAATCGAGCCGATGCCCGCGACCATGTCACCAGCGATCAAAGACAGTGATCGCTCATCCAACAAAACGATGTGACCAGGTGCATGCCCAGGCGTATGAAAAACCTCCAAACATACGCCTCCATCTAATTCAATCACATCGCCATCCTCCAACAGGCGTTCGACCTTTAGTGGAATTCTCTCTGCTGTTGCCGGGTGGGCCCAGACCTCAACGTCAAAATGGGCAACAAACTCTGCCACACCAGAGACATGATCATGATGATGATGCGTCAACACCACAGCCTTAAGCCGCTTACCACTCTCGATCTGGTCCTCAAGAAACAATCGTAATGCAGACTGATCAAGTTCTAGACTTGTGGCAGGCTCAACAATCAACAGTTCATCATGACCAATCAAGTAGCAGTTTGTATGAGTAGCAGGTGGTAATGTTGGAGAATATTGAGGGAAAAGAGTGATGTAGGGACGAATCTTCGCATACCGCGGAGGGACGCCTTTTGTTTCACTATACTCATCCAATTTTTCAAGGGCGCCTTTTTCCCCCAATCTTCGCATAATGACCTGAGTTGGGGGCGCCAACAAACACGCACACTGCTCCCAGCGAATGGCCAAATCATTCGGGTGTATCCACTCAAAAGATTCCACCTCGTCGGCATTAGGCACTACTTGAGGAAATGAGGTATCAACCTCTACAGCGAAGAAGTATGTCTCGAAGTTATCCACAAGATATTCTGGAGTCGTCCAAGTCCCAATGTGCACCAAAGACTCGCGGAGCGTTTCAGTGTAGGTCTTATCCAGACCCAACTCCTCAGCAAGTTCGCGGAGCCCACAGTTTACGGCCGTCGCAATTTCGGTATCGGCCTCATCGACCGCATCTACCATGCCCCCAGGAAATGCGGTGTACCCACTCAAGAACTTTAGACGCTGGCTTCGCTTTATCACCAATACCTCAAAGGTTGGCTTGGTTCTAAAAAGTACCGTCGAAGCGGCTAATTTCATACGTAGCTCCAAGATCATCTTAGACAAAAGGCGCCAGACCAATCGGCGATTTCTTCGTAGATTCTAGGAAATTTTTCGGTTTAGCGATAGGGTACTTCTATGGATGATAAAATTTATCAGAAAATGACCGAAGCCACGAGAGCATTAGGCGATATTGGAGAACCACCAGCCGTCGCGGTGATCCTCGGTAGTGGCCTGGGGGCCTTTGCGGACACCCTCGATAATCGTACTGTGGTAAAGTATGGAGACATACCACACTTTCCCGATGTGCATGTTGTCGGACATTCGGGTCAACTCGTCGTCGGCACAATACCAAACAGCAACATACGAGTGGCCGCACTCGCGGGACGAGTTCATCTCTACGAAGGACACCCTGTCGCTAGTGTGGTTCACCCCATTCGGACCCTCGCAATGTGGGGGGTAAAGGGCGTGATCTTGACCAATGCAGCGGGGGGTATTAATTCCAACTTCGCCGTCGGTGACTTAATGCTGATTAGCGATCATATCAACCTGTCTGGTACAAACCCTCTACTTGGCTATAATGATGACCGAATTGGGACTCGATTTCCCGATATGTCAACAGCCTATCATCCGGAATTCAACCAACGCATAAGCCAATGGGCAACCACACACAACTTTGATCTCAAAGCGGGTGTCTATTGTGGTCTGCTGGGACCGAGTTACGAAACACCCGCGGAAATTCGTATGCTGCAAACCATAGGGGGCGATGCGGTCGGGATGTCTACAGTCTGCGAGGTCATCGCTGCAAACCATGCCGGCATGTCGGTGGCTGGATTCTCTTGCATTACCAACCTCGCATCAGGTCTTGGCACCGAACCATTAGATCATGCAGAGGTCAAGGCAAGCGCGGATGAAGCAAGGGGGCGGTTTATTGAATTATTAAGCCACTCCATTCGCGTATTCAACGAGATCCTCGATGAGCCTACTACAGATCACTAAAGGGCAATGCAGTGACAATCTTTAAAAAAATCCTTGATGGCGAACTACCATGTGACTCGGTCTACGAAGACGAACTCTGCTTGGCCTTTCGCGACATCAACCCCATCGCCCCATGTCATGTGCTGATCATCCCCAAAAAGGTCCTGAGCCGATTGAGTGATGCCAAGTCCGAGGACACAGCGCTCCTCGGGCACCTGATGCAAGTTGCAAGCAAAGTCGCATCATTAGAGGGATATGAAGACTTTCAAGTATTAATAAACAACGGAGCCGCGGCAGGACAGACCGTTTTCCACCTTCATTTGCACGTGATTGCTGGTAATCCACTGCGCTTGACTCACTAAAGCCCCCGCCCGTCGGAAACTCAATTGGTCGTGTCCGAGTGAGGATCCTCAATCTGAAACAAGGTATCTGATAACGCAACGGTTCTTAAATCATCGTCCGTCACTTTTGAGTCTGAAAGGCCCAACAAACCAGTGTCGAGCAGATGTGAGGTCCGTACATTCTTAAGGGACGCAAGCATGACCTCCCGCACATTAGGAATAGAGCTTTCCAAATTATTCAACAGTTGAGTCATTTGGTCCCGCTGTAATCCACTCTGCGACCCACATAAATTACAGGGCAAGATCGGAAAGGCTTTCATCGAAGCATAAGCTGCAATCTTGTCTTCCGCACATTCAATCAGCGGGCGAATGACGTCAAACCGACCATCATCTGTTCGATATCCAGCGGGCATCGCCTGCATTCGACCTTGAAAGAAAAGATTCATGAGCAAAGTCTCCAACGCATCATCTCGATGATGACCCAAGGCAATTTTGTTACATCCGAGACGCTCTGCGGCGTCATACAAAATACCTCGACGCATCCGAGAACACGGTGCACAGTATGTCCCGCCAGGTTTGGTCACTTCCATCACCACAGAATACGTGTCTCGACGAAGAATTTCGTAGGGTCCCCCATAACTGTTCAACCATTGCTCAAGGGGGCGTCCATCGTATCCAGGCTGACCTTGATCTAGATGAACTGCCACCAAATCAAACTTGAATGGAGAACGCCGTCGACAATACGACAATAAATCCAGCAAGGTGTAGCTGTCTTTACCACCAGACACAGCAACCATAATTGTGTCACCAGGCTCAATGAGTTGATACGTCTCAACCGTGCGCATCATACGACGTACAAGTTTCTTGCGCTGGAGCTCCATTGCATTCATGCGACTCTCCAAGATTCATTAGTGCCCCTGGTTCTACTGATTCAGGACACGAGTTTCAATGAATACAGCGCTGCTGGCAGCGCAGAGTGAGATTTTTCTGGAATCGTTGATAACCCGAGAACAAGTCCTGAACCGGTGAAAAGAACGAAAGGGACCCATCTTGACACAAATCTGCTATTCGGAAATCTCGGTCAAGATATGTCACTGTCATGGAGATCGGTCGAGCCCAAGGCACACACCAATTTCTCTTCATTGTGACTAAAGCTGCTTCGTTCCATAGCCCGTCCTGTAGCACCCGCTGACGACGCGCCCATCGCTCTGTGCCAAACGACACGTCCTTGAGTCGAATATATTGGTCCTCAACAATCAACGAAGGACTGAAGACCAGGCTGTTATGACATGCAGGGTCAATTCTCAAATTACTCAGCATCGCTCCGGTATGTTGGAATTGCAGACCGAAATAGGGCGTAAGGCAAAAGAGGAGCCATCCCCAAGACAGATATCCCAATCTACGATTACGCGTCTGACGACTGCTGTCATTTGCCCGGAAAAGCATGAAACATAACGCTGCATACCAACCCACTTGAAGATGCTGCCATAGGCTCAAGAACACTGCGGTTCGAGACCATTCTGCTATCACCGCAAGGAGGGAGCACACGACCACCACGCCCCAACGTCGTCGCCAAAACGAGCGGAGAAATACAAGTTCCTTAGGTGTCGTGGCAGCGGAGGCTCCACACAGGACAACCGCGCCAAACGCAGGTGCTAATGTTACAACCAATGGGAGGTGAAAAATAAACGCTAAAGCCCAATACCAACGACTTCTCATCATCAATGCCAAACCTACACCGAGTTCCAAAGCAATGGTCAGAACGGGGAAATAGTCATTGAAAAAAACGGGCACGTCCATGTCCCATCGATCAGCAACTTGGGCGACTGCGTGTACACTGCAGCTAATCTCGGGATTGAGAAAACCTGTGTTGAGCTTGTGCAGTGCCGCAACCAAGTATGTTGTGGCTGTCATCCAGGCAATCGTCTTTAAGCGGTCAGGGTTCCAGCGATAGGCCACCAGAGCGCCGACAAGAGCAAACACCAACAAAAGGACCGATTGGGTGAGTACGTCGCGGAGCCAAAACAGAGTGATCAAGTGAGCAATTGCATTGCAAACAAACATCAATGGCATGGGACGCCATAGCAAGAGCGCTGCAGTAGTGGAAATAATGAGCCGCGGTATCAACCAACTAGACGCATCAAAGTCAGGTAAAGCCACGTGAAAAATAGACGCCACGGCAAAACTACGCGCCCACCACCTCGCACGAGGGTCGCCGACCAACCAAAAAGATGAGAATTGAAACCGCATAGTGAATGGAGATATACCGAATCCGTGAGAAGACCAAGGCTAATGTAGGAGACGGACCCTATGACACTCTCAATCGCGATCGTTACAATCTCGGATACACGCACAGCAAAGACAGATGAATCTGGTCAACTGCTTCAAAACTACGCCGAACAAAGCGGCCATACTGTTCTAGATCGGATGTTTGTCGTAGACGAAGTGTCAGAAATTACCGGTGCAGTTCAGAGGCTAATCGACGATGACCGTGTCGATGTTGTGCTCACCACTGGTGGCACAGGCATTACGAAGCGAGATGTTACGCCAGAAGCAATTAAGGGCCTTTCAACGAAGCACATTCCTGGGTTTGGAGAACTCTTTCGGATGCTTAGCTATAAAGAAATTGGTACTTCAACGATTCAATCGCGTGCAGACGGCTGGCTCTGTGATACTACCCTGGTATTTGCCCTGCCAGGTTCACCAAATGCCATACGGCTCGCTTGGGAGAGCATCCTAGTTCACCAACTGAACAGCGAATTTCGACCCTGTAATTTCGTGCAGTTGAAAGACCGCTTCTAGTAAACCGCATTAACGGCAATTCATGTTCTTCAATCAAATGACGCTACCGGTCAGCAGACCTCGACTCACGCAGCAAAAGATGCGACCATATCCTATGTCAGTGATTATGGACGGTTCGGTTATGTTGCGCCTGCTTCTACTCTGCATTGTCATGCTTGGATGTAATAAAAAACACATCAAGCCCGACAATTTTGACGACGATCCATCGACCCTCAATAAGTCACTTCTAGCGTGCATTGATAAAATGACGAATATCAGCGGGGTGTTAGACACAACCATCTGGCGTAACGGTGAGCGGTTAAGGATTGAACAACTTTTCCTCCGATCACAGTCTGGGAATTTGCGCATAGACAGTCTCTCGCCGTCGGGACAACCAGTAAACACGGTTGTCTTTGACGGTGGACGCCTGTTGATTCTCGACCAGTCAAATCACCAGTTTCTGATGGGCCCTGCTACGCGGGAGGTCGTTCAAAAATACCTCTATGTCAATCTGTCGCCCGATGTACTTTCGTCGCTATTGGGTGGTTGCACACCGGTATTCACGGGCAAGTCTAGCCCTCTCTCATGGGATGAAGAAACTGGTCGAACGACCTTTAGTGTGAACAGCGGTGAGAGCAAGGTGCATCTTTGGTTTGAAGGACAGAGTGACATTCGACGGATTGACTTCACCGAGAACCAAGACCGCGCCTACCGCTTACTCTTAGGGGATTACCAAACATTTAACGCACAACGCAGACCGGCCAGACTAAAATTCATCGACAGCTCACAGCAGGTAGAAATCGAGTTCAAGATTAAAGAAATCCAATCGGTGCCCACAATTGAACACTCAAGCTTTTTGCTCGAACCGCCTCCCGGCACGGAGGTTCGTCCATTATGACCTCCATGGATCGCAACAAGAAAAGCACTCATAGACTGGCTGAATTTGTCGTTGAACAAAATCTAGTATCACAGGACGACATGAACCTAATCTTGAAGGACATCGCTGGTCTTAATGTTGATCTACCGTTCGTCCTCTACAAACGCGGACTCATCGAAGAAGAACGAATTGCTAGGGTTCTGAGTGATGTGTTCGAGTTACCAATGCTCAAGCAGATCAGCCCAGACGCGATCTTGACTACGCTCAACGTTCTACCCGTATCTGCTATGGAGCAATTTCGTCTGCTGCCCATTGGGTGTCGCGTTGATCAGCAGAAATATGAGCTAGAGATCGTAACGGCGAACCCGTTCACAATCATCGATTGGATGCCCGCCCACCCTAATCTTTGCCTCAGAATTCAGATCAGCACCTCCAGCGAAATCAAGCGTGGTCTCGCACATGCGGTTGAGAAGCAGACCGAGTCCAATATTCATCTACAAGTCATTGATCAATTACTTGAGTCGAAAATGATCACGACCGCACAAGTCGAATTTGCTCAGCAGCAAGTCTTGAAGCGTGCTGGGAACCGTTCGGTAGTGTTCGGGTCTAATTCAACAACAGGACATCAATCGTGACTAAACGATGAATATACACTACCTATGGAAGATACTGGTCTTAGTGGAATCTTTCCTCAAGACCCTTACCGATGAGGCACTCATGCTTCGTTTTTCCACCGGAGAAACGGACGCCTTTGAAGAATTACTTCATCGCTATGAACGGCGTGTGCTTGGGTTCGTACGTCGTTTTGTATCAGACGACGCTACTGCCGCCGACCTGATGCAGGAGACGTTTCTCCGGGTCATTAGAGCGGCGGATCGTTATCAAGCAACGGCAGCCTTCTCGACTTGGATACTTCGTATTGCCAGAAATCTGTGCACGGACCATGCAAGAAAGCACAAATCAGAATCAAGACATGTAGCACTCGACGAATTTACGCAGAAAAAGCTAAGTAGTACGGACCGCACAGATGGTGCGACGTTAGATGGTGAAATTCGCTCTAAGATTGACCAAGCAGTTGATCGCCTTCCTCCAAAACAAAAGGAGGTTTTCGTGCTACGACAACTCTTAAACCTGAGCTTCAAGGAGATCGCGGTCGTAGTCGACACCTCGGAGAACACCGTCAAAAGTCGTATGCGATATGCACTCGAAGGTTTAAGGCTGGAATTGCACGACTTTTACCACAGTTCAACGAAAGGGGGTTCAGTGTCATGAGTGATCACCTTGACCCACATGAACTTGAACTGATGTCATTATTCGATCGCGACTTGAGTCCAGTAGATCGAGACCGGCTGTTTGAGTTGTTGAATAAACATCCGGAGCTATCGGAAAAATACGCCTTCTATCTGCACCTGCAGGACCTAAGCCTTGGGCAACTCCCGCCCTCAAATCCGGCGATAAAGTCAAAACTAATGAAGCATGCTGCTCGTCAAACACGCGTAATTCGTATGAAAGCCTGGTGGCAGACATTAACAACAAGACTTACCCATCCTGCGATCGCTGGGCCGGCGGCCTTATGTCTTGTCTTTCTGATTGGATACGAAGTCTTTGACACCCAAGAACCGCAATCACAAAGTCTAATGGACCTCCAGATAGAGGAATCGGGAAATGCTGATGAGCGTTCTGTTGCTGAGCCCACCGGTAGTCTCGTTATCGCCAAACAGCCAGCACCGAACGACGAAGGCGCCGACCCGAAAATGATGTCAAAGAATGCGACGCTCGGATTCAAGCAGACAGAATCAAAACCAAAGGCTTTAGCACCGGCACCAATGCGTGAGCCCGGAGGGACCGATACACCGGGTATATCAAGAAGAGAAAGCACGACGAGCAAAAAGAAGGCAAGAAAGTCGATCGCACCGAAGACAAAGACGCGACCAAAGCGGATGGGAAAGAAAAAAAGACAGCGCGAGCTGAGCCGAAGAAAGAAAAGTATCGGAGAAGCCATTGTGGTCAGTAAGCCCCAAGACCAAATGCCACAAACGGGGCTGCGAGCAACTCGACCCAATGAGATGAATGCCAAGACTGCCGCAATAGCACCTCCAACTACCGTCCAAGAGCCCGCTGCAAGAGGCGGTCTTACCGGTGCAAGTGTTGGAGCTAAGAGTCGTCCAGACATCTTGTATATGGGTCCAGCAACCGATGGCGATGAATTCGAAACGAACGCAGACGAACCTGTCGCAGGTGGGCCTCCAACGCCAACTCAAGCGGCTGACGAGGCCATGCCTAGGGGCGACGAAGAGGCGTTAAGCTTTAGAGAACCTGACACGGCGAACAATCCACTGTCTCGAACTGAGCGTCGGTTACTTTTGACGGCTAAGAAAGACCGCAACCTAAAGACTAATGAAAGTAAATTTCTACTCAGGGTGGCAAGATTGGCGTTACGAGCCGGAGACTACGAAAACGCTCGCAAGTGGACCCTTTGGGTGATTAGAAGGAATGATGATCAACTCAAACCCGCTCTCCAACTGCAGCGAAAACTCATTCAACTTGAGCGTCCATAAAAGAGTGGTCCTTGATGACAGCGTTCACGGCGACAACACAGGGATAGAAGAGACTAAAGTAAGATGAGGCAAATCAAAGTCAATTTTCAACGCATAGACCTCAACCCCGCTCTGCCTCGCTTCCTTCAGTGTTTTGGCATAGACGGGATCGACTTCATCAGCAGCGCGCACACTGTCAACGTCCGTGCGGGATACACAATAAACCAGCGCAGCACGATGACCGCGTTCTACCATTGACATCAGTTCTCGCAAATGTTTCTGCCCACGGAGACTGACCGCATCGGGAAACGCCGCCAC
The DNA here is from genome assembly GCA_049602795.1 of Bradymonadia bacterium. GTDB lineage: Bacteria > Myxococcota_A > Bradymonadia > UBA7976 > UBA1532 > JBMYRY01. The sequence goes on along the minus strand of JBMYRY010000064.1, from coordinate 223 downwards.
ATTTGACCCCACAGAAAGAGTCACGTTTTTGACTTCCACGTAACAGGCTCGGTCGGGGAAACGAAGTAAGAAATCGACTCGAGAACGTTCTTGACCATACGGCACTTCCCGGCTCAAGCTCTCAAAATCGCTCAGAGACGCAATAAGATTCCCTCGAAGGGCTTCTTCAACTAAAGCGTTCGCGCGATGAGTATTCACACCAATCATTGCGGTTGGTGTTTCG
>JBMYRY010000063.1:0-9338 GCA_049602795.1 Bradymonadia bacterium | reverse complement strand
TGGACAAAATCGTTTTTTGAACGACGTTCTCAAGCCCGGATTCACTCAATTGCCAATGCGCAAGGACTTGTTGCGCCACTTCAAGTTCCATTGCATCCGTACGACCCACGCTCAGCGCTTCTAGACCCCCTTTTGGATTCTCACCAACCATATTTTGGACTGCTGTCGCAGTGAGCGAATCCAATAATCGTGGCACTTCGACCCGATACTTTCTCAAAAAGTAGAGACGCACGAAGAACAGACCGAATGCGACTAAGCCCATCACAACAAGGACCCACATCACCCACTCAGCCCCGAGTAAGGCAAATTTCTCAAACGCTTCAGTCAATGAAAGAGTGTTCATTTTTCCTCCCTATTGTGCATTCACTACCGTCGGCTGCCGATGCGCACCACTGCAACGGTGACGTCCTCTAAAGAGCCGAGCCACTACAGTCGAGGACCCATGACCTACCGATGCTCTCCAAGCCAACCCGACCTGAATGAGACGCCGTGTTATGACCTCGGACACCTAAGACCAACAAAAGGTTACAGTCTTTACACCATCGACAGCCTATTAAAAGTGTAAAGAAATGTAACGGTTTTCCTACTCAAACGACACAAGACATACAAACGAATCAGCACATCTTCGCCAGATGTTACCGAGAGCATGACGCGAACAAACCCGCACAAGCTAGGCACATCCTCAACTATCTTATAAACCATGAACGAAAGGTCGAGTCGATCTCTAGATTCAATCCGTCAATCCTTCTACATTATCGGTCAACTGTAGTCTTCCGATCCTGAGTGGCGACATCTTCACAGACATTTGGATGGACCGCGTGTAGAAAAGTTCTGAAACATACCACCCATTGGTGCTTATCGCTGGGATTTTGCTCTGCATACATGTAGGTTAGGACTTCAACGGTGACTATGAGGAGCAGCGCCCTTTGAGAACCATCATTGGCATTGACCCCGGTTCGAGACTTTGCGGCTGGGCGGTGATTCAGCAAGCAGGTAGCGTGATCAAGCACGTAGATAATGGCGTGATCGTCCTTGACGAAAAGGCGCCATTGCATCGCCGCCTTGCATCGCTTCATCTCGCAATTCAGGCGTTAATAGAGAAACACGCTCCCACCAACGCCGCCATTGAGTCAGTGTTCCAACATAGAAACCCTCATAGTGCATTGGTACTCGGCCATGCAAGAGGGGTTGCTCTGACATGTTTCGCGCTGGCAAATATATCCGTTCAAACGTTCGCCCCCACCGAAATCAAGAAACTTGTTGCTGGACACGGTCGAGCATCCAAAGAGCAAATCCAGATCATGGTTGCACGGCACTTAGGTTTGAGTGACATTCCACAATCAGATGCAGCGGATGCTGCTGCCGTAGCCCTGTGTCATGGGCTTGAAGTTAGACTCGGTAATGGCATTGTCCTGAAGAGTATGCAAAAGCGAAAGCGTTCAAAAAAGCAATCAGATGCGCTCCTGATGCAGCTAGCGAAGAGAGGAAAATAAGAATCATGATCGCTTTACTCACCGGTACCATCGCTCGCAAAAGCGCGAGTGGCGTCATCTTGGATGTCGCAGGCGTTGGCTACGAAGTGTGGTGCCCACTCACCGTCCTAGACGCTCTACCGGCAACACACGAAAAAGCGACGCTGAGTATCTATACGCATGTCCGCGAAGACCAGATCACTTTATTTGGCTTTAGCGATGAGACTGAGAAAACGCTCTTTCGACTTCTGATCGGAGTGTCAGGGATTGGTCCTAAACTCGGGCTAGCATGCCTATCTGGAATGAACGAAACAGACCTTCGCGACGCGATTCGAACCGAAGATGCCAAACGTCTTTCAACCATTCCGGGCATTGGTAAGCGCACAGCCGAGCGATTGATACTTGAACTCAAAACCAAAGTTGGTCTGGGGTCACATTCAGCACCGAAACCAGCTTCTTCGATGATGGAAGATCTATCGAGCGCCCTAAAGAATCTGGGATACAAAGAAAAGGAAACGGACCAGCTAATCGCATCACTTGACGTGGGTCCAGAGCCCAAATTCGAAACCCTCCTGAGGGAAGCACTGAAACAACTCCGGAAAGGGTCTCGCTAAATGAATGAGCCACGGCTAATGGATCCTGAATTCGAAGAAACTGGCAGTGCAGACACAGGTTTACGCCCCAAAGATTTCTCTCAGTACCTTGGGCAAGAACGCGTAAAGAAAAACCTCAAGATCTTTGTTGCTGCCGCAAAACAACGTGGAGAGTCGTTAGACCACGTACTATTGAGCGGTCCTCCTGGACTCGGCAAAACGACTCTCGCTCACATCATCGCATCCGAGCTCGGTGTGAATTTACATGTCACCAGTGGTCCTGCGCTTGAGAAAAAAGGCGACCTGGCGGGGATCCTCACCAATCTAGAGGAGCATGATGTATTGTTCATCGACGAAATTCATCGACTCAGTGCGGTGGTCGAGGAAAATTTATACCCTGCTATGGAAGATCTGAGATTTGACGTCGTGGTGGGTGAAGGCGTTTACGCGAGAAGCTTGCCGATCGACCTACAGCCGTTCACGTTAGTAGGTGCGACAACCAGAGCCGGTCTACTTACATCTCCAATGCGAGACCGCTTTGGGATCGTCGAACACCTCGAGTTTTATACGCCCCAAGAATTGTCGGCGATAGTTGAACGCTCAGCCATTCTTATGGATGTCCCACTTGAAGGGGCAGCTAGTCTTCACATTGCAAGACGTTCCAGAGGGACGCCACGGATTGCAAATAGACTTTTGCGAAGAATCCGCGATATCGCCCAAGTGGAAGCGGACGGTATCGTAACCGAAGAGGTTGCGCATAACGCATTGACTTTGCTTGATGTAGACACCGCAGGCTTTGATCGAATGGACCGAAAGCTCATGCTCACCTTAATCGACAAGTTTGACGGAGGCCCCGTGGGCGTCGATACGCTTGCGGCCGCGATTGGAGAAGAGAAGCAGACGATCGAAGATGTGTATGAACCTTATTTGCTCAAGGAGGGGTACCTTAAGCGAACCCACCGTGGACGTATCGCGACCAGACTCGCATACCAACATTTTGAACGCATCATGCCAGCGAAGCACACATAAAGTGTTCAAATTTGGCATCCCCCTCTTTCTCCACACGCTGTATTTTGGTAGTGAACACCTGAGTTTTTTTTAGGGAGACGGTTATGTTTAATTCGGTACTCGTCGCCAATCGAGGTGAGATTGCACTGCGCATTATTGACGTTCTTAACGGGCACGGAATCACTTCGGTGGCCGTCTACTCCGAGGCGGATGCAGACGCACCTCATGTTAGGGCGGCTACTCACGCGGTATGCATTGGACCTGCGATGGTCAAAGATAGCTACCTCAATGTTGAGCGAATTCTTGGGGCGGCACAAGCACATCAGGTAGAAGCGATTCACCCGGGCTATGGACTTCTCTCGGAAAATTCTGACTTTGCTCGCGCATGCACGCAGGCAGGCATTGTCTTCATTGGACCTTCACCTGAGGTGATCGAGCGAATGGGCGATAAGGCAAGCGCACGCGCAGCCGCCGAACAAGCGGGCGTACCTGTGGTACCGGGTTCAAATGGCGTATTAGACTCTGTCGAGACAGCGCAACGCGTCGCCGAAGAACTAGGCTATCCGGTTTTGATAAAGGCTTCTGGTGGTGGTGGCGGTATCGGAATGGCCTTGGTGAAGAAACCGGAAAAATTAGCTCGAGCCTTCCAAAGTTGCCAAGACCGAGGTGCCTCAAGCTTCGGTAATGCAGATGTCTACATGGAAAAATACATTGAGTCACCACGCCACATCGAGGTGCAAATCCTCGGTGATCAAATGGGTAATATTGTTCATTTGTGTGAGCGAGAGTGTACCCTCCAACGCCGTCATCAGAAGGTCGTGGAGGAAGCCCCCTCCAACTTTGTTGCCCAACATCCAGGCATGCGTGAGCGGGTGTGCGATGCTGCCGTAGCCCTTGCACGTGAAGTGAACTATAGCAATGCGGGGACAATCGAGTTTATCGCCGATCAAGACGGCAACTTCTATTTCATCGAAATGAACACGCGACTTCAAGTCGAGCATCCAGTAACGGAGATGATTACGGGAACCGACATCATCACTTGGCAACTGCGAGTTGCAGCCGGGGCGCCTTTGACCCTCACCCAGGACCAGGTTGTGCCAAATGGTCATGCGATTGAGGTTCGACTCTATGCTGAAGACCCAAAGAATCGCTTTTTTCCAAAACCTGGCGATATAGAGACCTTCGAGTATCCAAGTGGAGAGCACATTAGGGTGGATGCCGCGTTTGAAGCACCAGCCACAGTCACCCCCTATTATGACCCCATGGTCGCAAAGCTCTCGGTTTATGGCGATGACCGAAAGCACGCAATTGAACGAATGAATACTCTACTGTCACAAACTCATATCTCTCCCTTGATTACAAACCGAGACTTTCTAATCGAAGTGATGAAGGCTGGCGATTATCAGCAAGATCGAGTAGATACCACGTGGTTGGAGCGATTTGCGAAGACGCTCACTGCTTGACGCTTAAGAAGGAGGCAATAATGGATATCAAAGCACACATCACTGGCACTGTCTGGAAAATTGAAGCTGCCGTAGGCGATGTTCTAGATGAAGACGATGTCGTCATGATTCTCGAGTCTATGAAAATGGAAATGCCCATTGAATCACCTGCAGATGGCAAAATTTTGACCATCACCGTTGCTGAAGGCGAGCCCGTGCAAGAGGGGCAGGTAGTCGCCACCCTCGAAGAGGACTAGAGTAAGCGAACAAGACGCTTAAACTCATCCCCTCGATGCTCGAAGCTTGTAAACGCATCGAATGAAGACGAACCGGGCGACAAGACAACCAGGTCCCCCTGGTCAGCCATTCCAAATGCGGTTCTCACTGCCTCTTCCATTGTCTGAACCCACACGACCGACTCTGACGCAGGCAATAATTCCAGAAGTCGACGACCCGCGGGTCCCATCAGCACGCATCCCTTACGTCTCGAGAGTGCCTCTGCAAAGTGGGATAGCTCCAACCCTTTGTCGTAGCCGCCAGCGATTATAATTTGCTCACCACGCATCGCATCGATACCGGTTTGGGCCGCATGTGGATTAGTCGCTTTGGAGTCATTATAAAAGGTCACCCCGTCGACTTCACGAACATGCTCCATTCGATGAGGCAAACCAGCGAAAGTTTTTAATCCTGCGGCAATGACGTCGTCAGCTATCTTCAAATGATGCAGTGCAGCGGCGGCACTGAGTGCATTGTTGATATTGTGCAACCCAACGACCTTCAGATCTTGGCTACTCATAATCACGGTATCATCGTACATCAATTGCTCACCGGTGTAGCGCCAGTGAGCATCCAATACTCGAGCATCAAAGTGAGTTACACGCGTGCCAGCAGGCACACAATCCCCATGGGCAAGCCATTCTTCATGTCTCAACACAACAAGCCCATCCGTCAAATCACGAAAAATCCTAAGCTTTGAAGCTTGGTAGTCTTCAAAGCTCCCATCGAAGTAATCCAAATGGTCATTGGCAATATTAGTGATAATTGCCACAACAGGTTTAAAAGACTGCGTCGACCACAGTTGAAAGGCCGAAATCTCAACGACCAAAACGTCAATCATCTCATCGGTATTGACAACATCGCTGACCGGTATTCCAAAATTCCCGCAAAGGATGCTCTTCAAGCCAGCGGCTTGTAAACAATGATCAATCATCGCTGAGGTTGTGCTTTTACCGTCGGTTCCGGTAATCGCGACCACCGGTGCGTCTGTAAATCTGAGCGCCAACTCAATTTCGCTCAGATACGGCACCGATGCATCAAATAAGGCCTTCAATGAGGGACTGTGAGGTGGAATGCCTGGAGATAGGACAATGAGACTGTGTGACTCAAACGACAAGCCTCCTCCGCTGATCGCAAAAGGCTCATGACCCAGCCGCTCAACCATAGTCGATGTTGGTTGGTCGTCATAGAGCGTCACTTGATGACCATGAACGGCTAGCAGACGGGCTGCAGCAATGCCACTCTTCCCCGCGCCCCATACCGCGATGTGCCCCGTCAAAGGAGGTTGCGTCACGATTCTCTACTCGCTGCCCAGGCATCAGCCATCTGAAAAAAGTCATCCCCACCAAAGAATATGACCATATCTCCGTCGGTGATCTTTGGATTTAGAAACGAAATGACATCATCGTTTTCTGGTACGTAATGCACTCGATTCCCAGCTTTTTCGAGGACTTCACAAAACCAGGGCGTGTCGACCCCGTCTATCGGCTTTTCCTCCGCAGCATACATCTTGGTAATAACAACGTCGTCGGCACCGCGAAAGGCTTCAGCATACTCAGGTCCGTGATAATGCATGAGGGTGAATCGATAAGGTTTGAAGACACACCAAATCTTATTATGCCGCATTTTTCGCGCGCTCTCTAAAACACGCCGCATTCCGGTTGGATGACTAATGTAATCTTTAACAATCGTAATTCCATTTGCTTGGCGAACCGTGAACCGATTCTCCAAACCTCGGTAAGTCGCCAAAGCATCAGCGATCTTGTCGAAAGGAATGTCGAGTGCACCGTGCAATAGGGTGGTCGCAGCAAGCGCATTATCCGCGTTGTAGTTACCCGGCAAGCCAAGTCTAATTTGTCCGAGTTCAATACCCAAACGGCTCACAGTGAGGGTAACACTCGCCCCTTCATCCAAGACTTCCGATGCGCGATACATCGCTTCATGAGCTGTGCTTGCCGAAAACGTCAGAATATTCGAATGCTTCGCAAGCTCTGCTACCTGTTGGCAACCGCTATCTGCAGCATTCAAGACTACGGTCTTTAGCTCATTGTTCTGATTGATGAATTGCCCCATCGTCGACACGATCTCGCCGTGGTCAGCGTAAAAATTTAAGTGATCAACCTCCAGATTGTTCACAACCACGTGATTTGGTTTCAGATTAAGATGGCTTTTATCGCTTTCATCCACTTCAGCGACGGCGAAACGACCGCTACCTGCAAGAGCGTTCGTGCCGTAATTGTTAAGAATCCCACCAATAATGAATGTTGGGTCTAATCCCATGGATTTGAGAACATGAGTGATCATTGCCGAGACCGTACCCTTACCATGGGTGCCTGTGACCCCGATGCTGTCCTGGTCGGCAATACATAAACCAAGTAAATCGGAACGGTGAGCGAGAGGTATCCCACGCTCAATGGCCGTTCGGCGCTCTATATTATGTTCCGGAACCGCTGTAGAGTAAACCACCACGTCTGCATCGCCAATGTTACTCGCAGCATGGCCGATCGTCACTTCGATCCCCAATTCCCTGATAGAAGACGTCAACTGACTTTCACGAACATCAGAGCCCTGAAGCCTGACCCCCTTTTGATGAAGTACTCGGGCGATTGCACTCACACCCACCCCACCAATGCCAATAAAATGATAGGCTTGATTTTTCGACAGCAAAACGGTCCCCTCCATAAATAGAAACTGATTTCGTAGGGAGCATAGGTGCCATGCCTAAGTATTTCAATCATCCAATGCTATACCGGACCCTCTTTTTTTCATTCGCAGTTTTGACATCGGTGCTCGGATGCACCAAGGATGAAGACCCTGTAAAGGAAATCAAGCCCGACGCCGCTGTGGCTCAGCCCGCTGTCGACATGGGACCAGCGATCCCACTTCCCGTTGCGATTACTGATATTTTCAAATTCATCCCTGATGCACCAGCAGGTATTCATGCTCGCTCAGGCGATACAGCGAAGACCGTATTGAGCCATCCTAAGGTGAAACGCGTCAAAGGTTTCTCACGTCTTCTTCGTGAAACAAAAACGAAAGGTCCCTTTCATCAAGTACAGTATCAACTGACACAGGACCAAAACACGGTGGAAAGAGTGATCGCGACATTTCACCGCCAATATGCCCGAAACGATCGACACGAAGCAATTATCGAGATGATCACGGTGAGATTGGGTAAGCCGAAAGAAACCAAAACTGACCAACTTGTGAGACACGTCTGGTCACTCCCCACTTTTGGTATAGAGATTCGAAAGGACCTCAGTACCAAAGCGTTCTCGTCCTCACGACCACTCGACTTAATTTTCGATCGCCGACTGAAATATGAAGCCCAGCTACCCTAAGCACGCTTACCCGCCACGCTTCAATCGCGCGCTCTTCTCTATTTGAATGTGGATTACTTGAGTTCGCTCAGGTTTTGGTTCAGATTCACCTTACCATTTAAAGGAGTTTCCCTCATGCGAATGTCCACCGTTCTAGCGATTATCTTCATCACTGTACTCGGATGTAAAGAATACGTGGATGCGCCATTGTCTCCCAGTGAACAAAAACGTGTGGATAAAGCACTGCAAAACACCAATCCCAGCCCGAAAAAGAGCTTGAATGTAGACGTTGAAGATCAAATTCGGCTCCTAGGTGTTGATGTCTCACCAGCCGACGTTGAAGCGGGCTCTAGAGTCGTGGTGACGATGTACTTAAAAGCGTTACACAGGCAGATGGAAGACAACCGGATATTTTTGCACTTTCAGTGTAGAGGGCGGTCAAATTTCCAGAACCTAGACGGTAAATCCATTACTCACCGACTACTACCGTTGCGGCGTCTCAAAGAGGGACAAATCGTCTCTGATCGGATCGAATTCACTGTGCACAGCGGCTGTAAGACCGGTGCTGCTACGCTCTATTGGGGATTATATCGTGGAGCAGACCGTCTAAAATTCAAGAATGCAAAATCAGGTCAGGTCTCGCATGACGGGCGATTGAAGGCGTTGCGCTTGCAGATTAAAGGAGCGCAACCACCTATCCTTCGGGCAATTAAGACTAATGGACCTGCTCTTATCGACGGCAAATTAACTGAGCCATTTTGGCAAACCGCTACCCCCATCTCTTTGAAGAGAATTGGGGGACGCGAATCGTTCTTTCAATCAACAAAGATCAGAGCCGTGTATGACGACACGCATCTCTTCATCGGTGTAGATGCCAAGGATTCGGATGTCTCATCGACATTTACGGAACGAGACAGCAACACTTGGGAGCAGGAGGTGATTGAGGTCTTTATCGATGCTATGGGCAGTAAGCGGGATTATCTTGAACTCCAGGTTACCCCCGCAAATGTTATTTTTGACGCCAAATTTTCTCATCACCGCTCGGATCTGCAAAAAGCGCGGGCATGGCAAATGAACGGTCTCGTGACCATGGTGAACGTAGATGGCACTCTAAACAAAAGAGATGATCGTGACGCCGGATATAGTATTGAAATGAAGATCCCTCTTGCACAGGTCCCGGGAGGTCTTCAAGGTGTGAAACGTGGAGAGTGGCGTATCAACTTTTTC
>JBMYRY010000062.1:0-9368 GCA_049602795.1 Bradymonadia bacterium | reverse complement strand
TGGTGCATTATCTTTGATTACGGATGTTCAGGCCACGATTTGCCCTTATACGGAAGATTGGTACGCGATTGAGGTGGACCAAACGGGTGGGTTTACTATCAGCCTACGAGACTTTGCGGGTGGGGACCTCGATCTTTCTGTCTACGATGCGAACCAACTCTTGCTTGCGTCATCTGCGACTGAAGCGCCGGTTGAACAAGTTGAGATCGACATTGACTCTACCAATAACCCCATCGTTTACATTCGTGTTGATGGATTCGAGGAAAGCGCAAGCGATTATCGACTGACATGGGGGCAGCCATAATGGCTCGCATCGCTCATTTTTCTGACACGCATGTGCTCGCAATTGGAAATGCGAAACTTAATCAGTTTTTGAATAAGCGCATTACAGGTGCCGCGAATCTTGTGCTCAATCGGTCTCGGCATTATCGGACGGAGGTTTTTGAAGCGGTACTTGATGCAATTGCTGAGGAGCAAGCAGATCATGTCGTGTGTACCGGAGATCTGGTGAATTTGGCATTGGAAGCTGAGTTCGTGAAAGTACGATCCTTGTTGGCGAGACACTTCGAGCCAGGACAGTTAACAATCGTACCTGGTAATCATGATTATTATGTCAAGGAGGCTATGGAAAGAGGCCATTTTGAATCCATCTTTAGCGATTACTTGCCGGACGCGGAGTCGGGAGAGTCCCATTACCCCTTCCTCAAAGTGGTGGGGGACGTCGCAATCATCGGATTGTGTTCTGCTATTGAGCAACCCTTCTTCTTTGCCGGGGGGAAGATTGGAGCCGTTCAACTAGAAAAGATGACCAAGCTTTTGAGGGATCCGCACATTGAAGAGAAGTTCAAAATTGTTCTGGTTCATCACCCACTGGTTCCTGATCCCGAGCGGAAATTGGAGTTCACTAGACGACTTGAGGATGCAGACGGATTCATTGCCGCCCTTTGGGACTTGGAGAAAGATGCTCCGGATTTAGTGTTGAACGGTCACAATCACCGGTATCGACGCTGTTACCTTCCAGGAACCTCCGTGTTGAATGTCCAAGCGGCAAGTGCTTCAAGGTTTGGTGGAAAATATCCGGCTGAATACAATGTGTATGAGATTGAAGATGGAACGCTAAAGACAATTCATCGGAAGGTTTTTAATGCTGATCGAGGCGGATTCACGAACGTGATCGCTTATGATCACCGTACTCAACAATCGAATGAAGCGCGTTAGTCATGAGTGGGCGTGCGCCAGCCTCTAAAAAAGTCCGGTTAACCATAGCAATGATCTTGATTGTGGGGTTAATCGTCTTCACTGCTCCGGATCCGGTGTACACCTTGAGGGTGCGTGTGAAGGATAAATCCATTGAGAGTATTCGCGTACTCCTCTCTGACACGAGTGAGCATGCCTACGTGCAGTTTGGCACCGTACCAAATGAACATGAATTTGTGCTGCCAAGGAATGAGTACACACTTTCAATTCAGCGCCGGTCGAATGAGACGGAACATCAACGAATCGTTTTGGATCATGACATGACCGTCGACTACTAGATCGTCCGCGGGCGTCAAACACAATTGACAGCAGTGGTCTTGATTTGGTAGCACCAATCCAGGTTTTACGCAGGAGAACGGTATGAATGAGGTTGCCATTGTTGGCGTAGCGAGAACTGCCATTGGGGCATTCGGTGGAGCGCTTTCGTCGGTATCTGCACCAAAGTTAGGTGCTGCAGCAATCAAGGGGGCACTCGCGAAAGCAGAGATTGCCCCTGACGCTGTGAGTGAGGTGATCATGGGCTGTGTGCTGACCGCGGGCGTCGGGCAGGCTCCAGCGCGTCAGGCAGCATTGTACGCGGGTCTTCCCAACTCAGTACCATGTTTGACGATCAACAAGGTGTGTGGCTCCGGACTCAAAGCAGTGATGTTGGCAAGCCAAGCGATTCGGCTTGGCGACGCTGAGGTGGTTGTCGCAGGTGGAATGGAGAATATGTCCATGGTGCCTCACTTTGTTCGGAATTCGCGAAATGGTCAAAAGTTGGGTCATATGGAGCTCACCGACGGTCTGATCAAGGACGGTCTTTGGGACGTATACAACGACTTTCATATGGGTAACGCTGCTGAAATTTGTGCACGTGAGGGCAGTTATTCGCGGGAGGCGCAGGACGCATTCGCTGCAGAGAGTTACCGACGGGCGCTTTTTGCACAGAATGAGGGGAAGTTCAAAGCGGAGATTGTGCCCGTGGAGGTCCCACAACGAAGGGGCGAACCACTCATTGTCGATGTCGATGAGGAGCCTGCTCGTGGGCGTCCAGAAAAAATGGCGAAATTACGTCCCGCGTTTGACCGTGAGGGTACCGTCACGGCGGCGAATGCGAGTAGCCTCAATGACGGGGCTGCTGTGTTGGTATTGACGAGTGTTGCGTATGCCGAGCAAAACAATTTAAAGATTCTCGGTCGACTAACTGCGATGACACAGCATGCGCAAGCACCTGAATGGTTTACTACTGCCCCGGCTGCCGCCATCAATAAATTGCTAGACCAGCAGTCCCTGAAGCCAGATGATATTGACTGTTACGAGGTGAATGAGGCATTTTCGGTGGTCAGCCTCGCGGTGAATGAGAAGTCTCGCTTACCTGCAGAAAGAGTGAATCAGTGGGGTGGTGCAGTGGCGTTGGGTCATCCGATTGGAGCGAGTGGTGCAAGAATTCTCGTCACTCTTTTGAGTACGATGCTGGACCAGTCAGCTGCACGTGGCGTTGCGAGTTTGTGTATTGGTGGTGGCGAGGCGGTCGCGGTTCTGGTGGAGGATGCAAAATGAGTGCATTAAATGTTGGCGTACTTGGCGCTGGGCAAATGGGGGCTGGGATCGCACAAGTCTTAGCGGCGAACTCGAATACGGTCATGTTGGTAGATGTAAGCCAAGACCGAGCTGATGCTGGTAAGGCTGGGATAGAGAAGCGCCTGACGCGGGCAATTGCGAAGGGTAGACTTTCGGAATCCGCTGCCGCAGATCTACTCGAACATATTCGGCCCTCTGGAGATATGAATGCCTTCGCTGACTGTGATGTGGTCATTGAGGCAGCAACCGAAGCAGAAGAGCTCAAACTCGAACTCTTTCGTCAGCTAGATTCGATTTGTGGTCCAGATTGCATTCTCGCGACCAACACTTCTTCAATTCCGATCACGCGACTAGCGGCTGTTACCGGTCGTCCCGAGAAAGTCATTGGAATGCACTTTATGAACCCAGTTCCAGTCATGAAGTTGGTAGAAATTATTCGCGGCTTGGCGACCTCAGACGAAACCTACAATACGATTGACGAGTTGGCAGTTTCACTTGGGAAGACGACGGTACTAGCTCGTGATATGCCAGGCTTCATCGTTAACCGAATTCTTATGCCAATGATTAACGAAGCTGTCGTGGCTTTGTATGAGGGGATCGGTAGCGTTGAGGACATCGACGTTGCGATGAAACTTGGTACCAATCAGCCCATGGGGCCTTTGACGCTTGCAGACTTCATTGGGCTCGATACGTGTTTAGCCATTATGGAAGTCCTTCACGAAGGCACCGGGGACACCAAATACCGCCCGTGCCCACTGCTCAGACAGTATGTGGAAGCCGGGTGGCTAGGTCGCAAGAGTGGTCGAGGATTCTACGATTACCGCGATTGAGCATCGGAGTTCAGGACGGGCATTGAAGCGTGAAAGCGGCGTCCGTTTAACCTCTTTGTGATGCTCTTCAGTGCGAACTCTCCACTTTCCATCAGTTTTCTGATGATTTCATAGCCCAATTGTGAACGACAGGGTAAACTGTCAACCGAGGAGTGGGATATGAGTAAGCGACGAATTCGTGTATTGGTAGCCAAACCGGGTTTGGATGGTCATGATCGTGGGGCAAAGGTCATTGCTCGTGCATTGCGTGATGCAGGAATGGAGGTTGTCTATACCGGTCTTCATCAGACGCCTGAGATGATCGCCGATGCAGCAACGCAAGAAGCTGTTGATTTTGTTGGTCTTTCTATTTTGTCGGGCGCCCACCGGACACTCTTTCCCGCTGTGCTTGAAGCATTAGCTCGTCGTGAAGCAGACGACATAATGGTATTCGGTGGCGGTGTGATACCCGACGATGATGTCGAATGGCTGAAGCAGAACGGTGTCGCGGAGATCTTTACACCGGGGTCGAGCCTTACCGATATCGTTGCCTGGATTCAGGCGCATGTGACGGAATGATAGACCTGAACATCGGTGGCAAATGATGAGCACTTTAGGACTAAATGAGCCGACGCCAGACGTCACAATCTACGAAGTGGGTCCTCGTGACGGTCTACAGAATGAGAGCACATTCGTATCTACCGAGAATAAAGTGAGTCTGATACAAGCACTGGCTGCATCTGGATTAGTCAAGATTGAGGCGACGAGCTTTGTTCATCCGCGTTGGATTCCAGCCTTGGCTGATGCAGATAATCTCATGGGGATGCTTTCATTAGATGAAGCAGTGACTTATTCAGCCCTTGTGCCCAATTTGCGTGGAATGCAGCGCGCTGTTCTACATGAGCCCCGCGAGCTGGCTCTGTTCATGTCAGCATCAGAGATGCACAATCGCAAAAATATCAACAAGACGAGATCTGAGACCTATGAGGCGTTTGCACCGGTCGTGGATCTTGCAAGGGAGAAGGGCATAAAACTGCGTGCTTATGTCAGTACCGTTTGGGGGTGCCCCTACCAAGGAGATGTGCCGATCGATGATGTTTTGGAGGTTTCGGAACGTCTGCTCGCGATGGGGGTGTATCAAATTAGCCTAGGCGATACCATTGGTGTAGGGGATCCTGCTCAAACCCGCCGGATTTTGTCAGCGTTTAAGTCGTCCATCGGCCTGGAACAGATAGCCTTGCATATGCATGATACTCGGGGTACTGCTCTCGCTAATTGCTTAGTGGGCCTTGAGATGGGAGTAACGACCTTTGATTCAAGTATCGGCGGTCTTGGTGGCTGTCCATATGCAAAGGGAGCGAGTGGTAACCTCGCTACCGAAGATCTCGTCTATATGCTCGACAGAATGGGGGTGAGAACAAACATCTCTCTTGAACGATTGGTGCGTGCGGGATTGATGGCTCAATCGTTTGTTGGGCGTAAGTTACCTGGAAGAGCTCTGAGTGCCTTGGCTGGCGATCTAGAGGAATAAGAGAATTTATAGTTAGACAGGAGCAGTGTCGTTTCAATGGAAAAGCTGGAATTGGTTGCGGGTGAGAAAGCGCGGATTGTCGAAGGTGGAGCCGCCAAATATCATGAGTCGAATGCTGCTAAGGGCAAATTGTTTGCTCGAGAGCGTGTTAACTATTTGATTGATGAGGGAAGCTGGGTCGAAGACGGGCTTTTTGCGAACTGCAATGACGCGAGCTTACCTGCCGACGGTGTGGTGACGGGACTTGGCAGAATCGACGGACGAACCGTTGCGATTATGGCTAATGATTCCACTGTTAAGGCAGGCTCTTGGGGGAAGCGAACGGTTGAGAAGATCATTCGAATTCAAGAGACAGCTCGTGAACAACAGTGTCCGTTGCTTTACCTGGTCGACTCTGCCGGTGCGCGCATCACCGATCAAATCCAAATGTTTCCTAACCGGCGTGGTGCGGGGAGGATTTTTTACAATCAAGTACACTTGTCTGGTCAGATTCCACAGGTGTGTTTACTTTTTGGACCGTCCGCCGCCGGTGGCGCCTACATCCCCGCCTTTTGCGATGTCGTTGTGATGGTCAATAAGAATGCGAGTATGTATTTGGGTAGCCCGCGAATGGCTGAGATGGTGATTGGCGAGAAGGTGACTCTTGAAGAAATGGGCGGGGCCCGTATGCACACAGGCGAAAGTGGGTGTGGTGATGTGCTCGTGAAAACTGAGAACGAGGCGCTCGATTGGTGCCGGACATACCTCAGCTTCTTACCCAGAAATTGTACTGAGCACCCGCCAATCGTAGAGGGCAGTGAGCCTGCTCCCGGGCCATCGGTCGCGGACCTTGTGCCCGTTGAGCAAAATACCTTGTTCGACATCAAACTATTGATCAATAGACTGGTTGATGCAGGGTCTTTCCATGAGATAAAGACTCGGTTTGCAAAAGAGGTAACAACGGGGCTGGCACGACTTGGTGGTCAATCCATCGGGATTGTAGCCAATAACTCGCGTCATAAAGGCGGTGTGTTATTTCCTGATTCGGCAGACAAGAGTGCTCGTTTTATCGAACTCTGTGACGCGTTTAATATTCCACTGCTCTACTTGGCTGATGTGCCAGGATTTATGATCGGTAGTAAGGTTGAGCGAGAGGGCATCATTAGACATGGGGCGAAGATGATTAGCGCCATGAGTAATGCATCGGTCCCGAGAATTTCCGTCGTCGTTCGCAAGGCGTATGGTGCAGGGCTATATGCGATGTGTGGTCCTGGTTTCGCACCGAATTGCACGTTAGCACTACCTCAGGCCATGATTGCAGTCATGGGACCGCAAGCAGCAGTGAATGCGGTCTATGCAAAAAAGATCGCGGATGCGCCTGAAGGGGAACGTGATGCGATGGTCGAAGCCTTAAGGGCCGAATACGCCGCAGATGTCGACCTAATGAAATTGGGCAGTGAACTGATTATTGATCACATTGTCCAGCCGGATGACCTGCGCGAGGAATTATTGAGACGGTTCTCGTTTTACCGAGAGGGATACGCTTTACCATCTCGTCGTAAACATGGCGTTAGACCCGTTTAATGCCTTGATTTGGGGTAGTAGGTGACCGATCCGTTAACACAATCAAAACTTGATGAGCTACATCATCAACTCGAGGCGCATCGGCGAGTTAATAATCAGAACTCAGAACGAATGCGGCTCGTTATTCACAACCAGAAGAAGCATCTTGAATCGATTTCGATCAGTAACAAGTTGGCAATTGAGAAGTTGCACAAAAGCAATCGAATGAGTGTTGTCGTGGCTGTGATCTGCATTACGTTAATGGGCGTTCTTCTTTATTTCAATTGGCGCTTGCAGTCACGGGTGGATGAGTTGCAGAAGACGGTGCAAGCGATTGTTGTATCTTCATCAAACGAAATGACACGGATGAAGACCAAGTTTCAAGATCTTGAGCAGGACCAGTTTGAGACGGAACGGAAGCTGGATCGGACTCGAAAGAATCTCGGCTCCCCGTAGACGGTCATCTTGGACTACGCCATTTACCCCCAATTGAATTTTCTTGGTCTTGTCGTAGGCAGAACTCTATCTGGGGAGCGGAACTTACCTGGATATAGAAGCACGTCCGGTGTCACAAGTGGAACAGGATTGGGCGATCCTCGCGGGACCTACAAACAATCGGTGGGGTAGGGAGGCTCTTCTTAGACCGACTAGAGGGCGGAATTGAAGACGAAGGGGAATCGAATGACGCATTCTCCGCCTTCTGGCTTGGAGAATTTCAAACGATTGACGACGCGGATCATACACCCCTCAACTTTGGCATTACCAAGCGTAGAGGCAGCAATACGCGTATTTGATCGTTTGACTCGACCGTCGAGAGCAACTGTCCACTGTACCGTAACTTTGCCGCTCAACTCTGGATTGCTCATAAGTGCCTTTTCGTAGCATCGCGTAATGCTGCGCTGCTTTGCACCAACTCGCTTAGTGATGTCTGACTTCTTACAGAACGCGGATGACTGGGGCACGCCGCGCTTCATCTTTGCGCGTCTCTTCTGGCGACGCCCACCGAGCTTGCCCGAGACACCTCGTCCAGCGCCAGTATGTACACTTCCGAGTCCGCCGATAGCGCCGGCGCCGAAGCCACCTCCACCAGAGCCTTGACCACGGAAGCCCATACCGCCGAAACCGTGCCCAACCACAAGGGTGTCACCGGCACCAGCCATGGCGACATTCATTCGATCCGAGAATTCGTCTGTGCTGCTGAATAGACTGCTCAGGTTACCGTTTTTGAGATCGTTGATTGCGCTGTTAGCACCGAGGTTCTTAACATCAACTTTCTCAACGAGGTCTCCGTCTCGCTTCGGGAGCTTGGTTTCTTCTTCCTTATCTTCCTCGCCAAACTTGCCTTCTTCGCCACCAGCCTTCTTGCTCGTTTCCTCTAACTCTTCTTCTTCCATCAATTCTGGAAGCTCTTCGACGTCTTCGTCTTGGTCAGCTACAATTTGGACGAAGCGGTTAGTAACATCGAGTTTTTGCAGCGTTGCAATGCCTTCATAGGAAAGAAAGGCCGCAAGAAGCAGGGCGATGTGAGCGGTCAGACCTAGCAGGAAAGTTGCCAGCATTGAGGTTTCCAAACTTCCGCCCGCGCCACCGATCTTTCCTGGCGCGTCTAGCACATGAAAAAAAACAGCAACCTCACCCAGGTCAATCATGCCCCAATCGTTGTCACCGAGGGCAATGGACGATTCACCTTTAAACTCGTCAAATGAACGGGTCCGATCGCCTTGTACAAGCTTGCCGCCGCTAGCACCGGAGACGGCGCTTACGTTTAGCGTGAAACCATCTTTCCCCCCATTGATGAGGGTAATCTGGTCAGAGGTTAGTGCCGCAACAGGTGGCAGCATTAGAGTACTGCTGGGATTTTCTCCTACGGTAACGGATTGTCCAGGGTTTACGTGGACCTCCGACGAAACAGTATCGTTCCAAAGAGTTGCTACGCGAAGATGTCTCTTACTCAAAGGTTGTGCCTCCATATGTCTTGTCTGCACCGCCGAAACTCCGGCTTGGAAATCGGCAGACGCACCATAGTCACGAGCCTGACCTCTGGTCAAGCCTGAAACCCACCCGCTGAAAAAAAAGACTCTACCCGAGCGAAGTCGTTTCGCTTTTCGTTCGAGGAGAGCAATTTATTACACGTCGGAAGTTGACTGTGCTTTAATTTGCCAGGGTATATCGAGGATCCGCAGTGAAGAATGTTGCACCTATTTAGCTTATTCTGGGGACTACTCAGCCTGCCGGCTGTTGATGCATGTGAACTCAGTTCGATGCCTATGGTTGATGTGGCAACTCATCGGCATGAAATTCAGTTGCGCGAATGTCTTGAACGGCGAACCGTATGGCTTCGTGCGTCACCCGATCTTGACGTGCGTTTGACAAGACCCGGAGGTACAGCCCAATGGGTGGGCGCGGTGAGGGTTGAACAGTCGAGACTTCTCAGTACCCATGCGCTGGGGGGTGGGTACGAACTTGAGAATGCCTTGGGCGAACCGGTTTCACTGGTTGCCGTGTATCCAAAGAAGGGGCTGGCTTTTTTTGATGGTGTTAGCTTGGTAAATGAACTCGTAACCGTTGAGAAGCGGGCGATTGATGTGGGGCGAGTTTTCTTTGCGGTGGATCCTGATTCTCGGCTCGTTCGTTTGGCTGTTTTGTCCAAGGGGGATGCTGCTTTC
>JBMYRY010000061.1:0-9424 GCA_049602795.1 Bradymonadia bacterium | reverse complement strand
AGCGTATAGCTGCCGGCTCGTGTAGGCGTCCATCGGTGGATGCCGTCTGGGCTTGATGAACTTGACTGACCGCATGACGGGCGAATCACATCGTCGGCATTCTGGGTACTCGAACTCAACTCAACGTTCGTAAAAACCGTTGTTGCCGCAGAACAGAATCCATCGTTGTTTTCAGGTTCGCATCGTCCAGAGTTGCACTGGAAGTTTGAGTCGCAGTCGCTATTGACTCTACATTCGGGTTCCATGACCGACTCCGATGTAATGTTCACGATGGTTGTACCTTCAGCGGTGCTGAAATAGCCACTGACCACAATGAAGTAGGTTTGGAACGCGTTAACGTCGAGTGTGATCGATGAGCGAGTGCCGTCGCCACCATCATCATTGCATTCTAATTCTGTCCCGGTTGTGTCGCAATCGTCAACAATCGCGAGGATCGTGTCGAATCCTGAACCGTTCGTATCGATTGTATATTCTCCGGATTGAGTCGGGCGCCATCGGTAGATGAGATCGGGCGCCTCAGAGTCCCTGAATGCGCAAGAGGGTCGATAACTATCGGCGCGCCCAAGCGTGGACCCGGTAATTGATGATTCAGCGTTGAGGGCTACGACGTCGGCACAGAAGTTCGTTCTTTCTCCGGGCGTTGTGGTGCCTGCGGGTACGCAGACGAGTGTTTGACATTCGAATCCGGTTGGACAATCAGCATCTACAAAACAAAACTCATCGTCCGATGTGCAACGACCGTCGTCGCAAATTTCCCCGGATTCGCACTCAAAGTCATAGGTACATGCAGTACCACTCGCACCAGGAATACAGATGAAATCATCGCATCGATAGCCCGCTGCACAATCGTCATCAGAGATACAAATACCGCCAGCGCTCACACATGAACCACTTTCGCAATACTGACCAAACGGGCAATCGCTGGATGTTTCACAGGTGGAGGACCCTGGTCCATCGCCTGGGGAAATCGATGATTCATCTTTCGTGCACAGACCGTCAGTGCATACGTTGCCGAGTGGGCATTGATAGGTTTCTAAACAACAGAGCGAGCCAGGGAAATCCTCATCCGTCGAGCCGTCGCAGTCGTTGTCAAGCCCATCGCAAACTTCGTTCACTGGTTCTACAGCCTCAGTTTCACAGACCACCGATGTGCCTGACTCACTGCACACATTTATCCCATTTGCGGTACAACCATTCTCCAGGGTCGCTTGGCATGAGAAGCCCAGTCCATTGGCTTCATAGTCCTCGTCTACCGCATCATCACAATCGTCATCAATGCCGTTGCACAGTTCGGAGGTACTCTCGCAACTCTCCTCAAAACGACCGTCCACACAGAGCGAAACGCCACAGGCACCATCACATGCCCGGCGCTCGCCTTCGCGACATTCGGATTCGGGCATACCGCTATCCTCCGTATCGACGACGGGTACCGAGGTGTCGACTTCGGGAGGCTCATCGTCAATCATCCTCGATGGATCTTGTCCACCCCCTGGATTGGTCGAAGAGACATCATCTCCACACGCGAACATGAGCAGTGCACCTATCAAAAACAACCGAAACATTCGATCCCCCTATCAATTCGGTTTTTTTCAGATGTGTCACAGCATGCCAGAAGAATCATCGATCGTGCAATCGAGTCTTTCTGAAATCTCTGACAAATGAAAAGAAGCGAGAAAATTGGGTGTGACACTTGGGTGGTTGTGAACCTGGCAAATGTTCACTGATAGCGCCGAGCTAGGCCATTCAATCCAATTCGTCGGGTGAGTTTAGTGGCACCGATGCAAATGAGAATAAGTATGGTAACCAAACCGATAGCGATGGCGTAGGAACGAGATGCTGGAGGGGTGTCTGATGTGATGATTCGCTCAACAAGCCACACGGGTTGAAGACTCAGTCCAAGTTGGGCGACGAGGATGAACATTGCGCTCATCATAAACACCACTGCGGTCATACTGCTTGCAACTCGAGCAGGGTTGTCGAGATTGAACTGAGGATCAAAACCCCCTAGATAAGTGCCCATCGAGCACACCGTCCAACTATAAATTGCTGTGATGATAATGCTCAGTGCGATCAGCGGCAGAGATAGCCCAGTAATGACTCCAGCGCCCGCACAGAGTGATGTACCGATGACGATAATTGGCCATACACCCCAGCTACGCTTGGCTTTGAACAAGGTGTCGTGGTCTATGGGGGCTGATTCAATGCACCAAAAAGCTTTGCCCTCCAGACTAATGCTTGGAAACAAGAATCGGACTGCCAGCGTCGCGATGATGAGACCGGATAGTCCAAAATTAATGGCAAAGATACCGACGTTGCCGAGAATACCGCTGTCTTGCAGAGAGCGGAAATACTTAAAGTTGAGTAGGTAAACAACGATCAGTGCGCCCACCAGAAGTAATTGTGTCCACTGCGATGGCGTTCGCACGAAGGTAAGTCGGTCTCGGTGCACGATGGCAGCCAGACTATTTTTTTGATGGCGCCAGGCGCGTTGCTTGATTTGTTTTGGCCCAATGTTTTGACTTGCGGGGCGTTCGTGTGCCGAAGAATAGGCCATGTGATAAAGGCGGGCTGACAGCATTGTCCCGAGATATGCGCAGGCATATGCGGCACTGTAAAGTAGAAGCACTGCTTGACTTAGACCGGTAAGGTCGTCCTTTATCGTCGACATGAGAGCGTCGGTGACCCAGTAGACCGGACTCAGCCCTTGAGTGTCAGATTCCACAGAGGTGATAAGGGCAATTAAGTCTTTAAAGCCACCGGGCTCAAGATACTTTTCAGGTTCAGCAAGGCGAAATGCGATATAGCCAATCACGAAGGCGATGATGGCAAAAAGAATCAAAACGTCCCGACTACGTTTGGCAGGAAAGGTACGGGTTAGAAGTACACAGATCGTTGTGCCGGTCACGGCGCACATGATTGTTAGCGGCAACAGACTGACAAGAACGACAACATAGAAGTCAATTGAGGCGTTTAGAGCAGGGCCCGCGCCCCAAAGCATGGGTAAGAGGAATAGAAACATAGACCATGAAGTTTGGCTCCAATTCGTCATGAGGCGTGCTAGGCATAGCTGAGTAGTAGACACTGGGTCCGATCGCAGTCGCTCTAACTCTGGCGCTAGAAAGAATGTTGTAAAGGCTGATATCAGGTTAGAAAAAATGAGGAGTCCGGAAAAAAACAGGAGAGCCATGGAAATGGTTCGCGTGATCAGTAGATGAGCGAGCGTCTCCACGGCTGCAAATTTGCTAAAGAGCCAGCGCGCTGCGAGTCCGGTTCCAAGCATAAATCCCACAGCAAAGAGCACAAAAATAAGGTTACGCGTCAAATCGGTGCGTTTTTTGGGTCTGAAGATTGTTCGGACTCTTTTCGCCGCAGGCATGAGCAGAGTAACAACAACATTCGCCTTCGTATTATGGGACCAAGGTTGGCGCCATTGAGGTGATTTTTGCCTGACTCCCACATCAATCCTTTTCGATAGAGGTGTAATTTTCTTGAGTTGAAACCGTTCACGGGTGAAATTGCTCTAGCCTATCATGAGGATAAGTAAAATGTTGTCGATACGCACGAGTTACACATTGGTTTTTTTACTGCTCGTCTTCGGGGTGAGTTTTGTTCAAGCCCAGCCCACTGAGCCAACAAAGACTGAATCGGCTAAAATTCTGCCAGAAAACCCCACTTATGATGTTGATACCCGACGAGCCCAAAAGCTCGCTGATGATCTGAAAAGCCCGTTCTGTCCAGGCATGACGCTGAAGTCTTGCACGAGTCCTAACGCCGCACGAGTGCGTCGTGAGATTCAAGACATGGTCAAGCAAGGATTAACGAATGAAGAAATCATTCGGCAACTGAAGGCAACCCATGACCGGGATGATTTTAGTGTGACGAACCCTGATCAACCCATGTACACGATATTCTTACCGTTTTTGCCGTTCGTTATTCTGACGGTCGCCATGTTGATCATGATTCGTAGATGGCAACGCGGTCGTCCCGAGATGCCGCAGGCGAGTGTGGAAGATACCGTGGATGTCAATGAGGCCTCGCGAGCAGCGCTGCGAGCACGTCTTCAGGCAGAAGACAGAGATACTGAGCTTTAATGAATTCAATAAACCGTTCTTGATACGCTAGGAGAAAGTAATGAATAGATTTGGAATGTTGGTTCGCCTGTGTGTTTTAGCCGCACTGTTTGGCTGTGCTGAAAAAGGGAAGTCGATTAGCACTGAGAAGAAGATTTCCAAGGCAACCCCTCAAAAAGTAACGGCTAAGGCTGTTGAGACACCTGCTGCAAAAACGGTCACTCCAACAGCTGAAAAAGCTCAGGCAGGGAGCACCCTGCCCGCTGGACATCCGCCCACAGGACAAAAAGCCAAGACGGGCCCGAGTTCGCGACCTACGTCCAGACCAACGTCTAGACCGACATCGCGTCCTGTTAACGGCACCACATCGAAGACGATGGTCGCTCCCGGCATCATCAAGGGGCGAGTTGATATCTCAGAGGCGTTGCGGTCCCGTGTCAAAGGCGGCACGACGTTGTTTATCAGCGTTCGTCGGTACGAAGGCGAAGGAAAGCGCGGCATGATCATGGCCGCTAAGAAGTTACCTGTTGGCGGTGCTTCTTTGTTCCCGCTCGATTTTACCGTATCTCAGCGTGACATTATGATGGGCGGAACGAAGTTGAGTGGGCCTGTGACCGTTTCGGCACGTATCGACCAGGATGGAGACGCAATTAGCAAGCAACCAGGAGATATTGAGGGGTCACATAAGGGCTCTATCCTCGTGGGCAAAGGGAACGCGAGTATCACCTTAGACGTCTTGCGCCAGTAGCTGATATACACGCCTGGCTTCAACCCAATCCGCCTCTGTATTGACATTCATAAAGGGGCGTTCGTCTCTAAAATCAACCCATTCACCGCAGCATGCTTTAAACGCCTGGTGCGCCGACTGTTGATGCTCTGCACATTCAGCAACTACTGCCACGGCATTACTCGGGTAATGCGCAATGAGCGGATGCGTTCTTTGGGGTCCTCGGCAGGCGGTGGGAACCCTCAACTCATGGTTGATTAGCCTCGCTAAGACGTCTGAAGTGAGAAAAGGTAAATCGCACGGGGTAACAAGTAGATCCGACTGGGTCAGTGCCAGCGCTGATGCGATACCTGTAACTGGCCCTCCTTGTCCAATCCGGTCATCGATAGTTTTGAGCCCAAGGTAATCGTAGGCAGTTCGATGTCCCAAAAGAAGAACGTCGTCACAGAAGGGCGCCAATAAGTTGATTGTTCGTTCGAGCAGCGTTTTGCCCCCGAGTCGTAAGTTTCCTTTGGGGATCGCGCCGAGACGTGTAGCCTGACCGCCCACCAAAATACCACCAACTCTTCTCATGGGCATTGCTACGGATTAGGTCTGCAGACAAAGTGTTTGATGAAGTTATTTAAGATACTGCGCCCCGATTCCACGGGGGTGATCGCGTTAAGCAATCCCTGCACGTGATCAGCATCAAATTCCTGCTCTATGTCCTCCGCTCGGAGTTTGATGTATTCCTCGATGATCGTGTGGGTCATCTCCGGATGCCATTGCAGTGTTCGAATACTGTGTCCGATTCTCATTGCTTGATTGAATGCTTGGGGACTCGTCGCGATGACTTCCCCACCATCAACGGGGGTCAATACTGCGTCTGAATGGGTTTGAACCACGGTGAATGGTGAAGAGAGACCGTCAAAAATTGGATCGTCCTGTATTCGATCGACGGTACACACCCCAATCTCTCGTCCACCGGGACTTAGAGCGACGGTTGCCCCCATTTCCTGGGCGAGAAGTTGGTGTCCATAGCAAACACCAAGAATTGGCGTTTGATTGTCAATAAACGGTCGAAGCCAGGTGGCGGCTCGTTCCGACCAGGGGGCGCGGTCGTATACCGAAAATGCACTCCCACTAATTATCACCCCATCAAATGTCTCGGAATGTGGTAAAGATGTTGGCGAATGCGCGTCGAGGACATGTAGCGCTTCGGTGGGGATATCAAGCGCTTGAGCGAACCACTCTTCGTAGTCGCCATACCGTGCCTTTACTGTCGGCATGGTTGTTCCCATCTTAAGCAATGCGATTCTCATAAAACTAGCATGCTCAAGCCAATAGCTTTTCGCAAACTTTAAGGAGTTAAAGGCATTTTTTATGATCGATTTGGGCTTGGTGCTAGGCGGATTTTTGGCCGGCGTCATCAACGCATTAGCCGGCGGAGGCTCCACTATCACTCTTCCTTTGTTGTTGCTATTTGGGGTTGATGCCGGTGTGGCAAATGGGACCAACCGCATCGCGGTCTTATGTCAAAGTGTCAGCGCAACCCGTAGTTTTGCCGCGAATGACTCTATCGATTGGTCGGTGACCTGGCGATTGCTTCCAATTGTTTTGGGCAGCGCCATGGTTGGTTCACATTTTGCGACTCAGATTCCTGTTGCTCAACTAGAGAGTGTTTTCGGTTGGATGTTTATTTTGCTGGGAAGCCTGTTCTTATTTAAATCCAAGATTAGCTTGGGGCGAAGTCGGGTAATGTTGGTGCGTTTTCGGGTGGTTTTGTTAATGGGGGTCGGGTTCTATGGTGGTCTGCTCCAAGCTGGGGTTGGTATTCCTTTGCTGATGACTTTGCTCAGTCTTTACGGCATGGACTTTGGCAAGGCAAATGGAACGAAGTCCGTTCATATTGCCATTTATTCATTGGCGGTGTTGTTTGTGTTTGGGTCTGCAGATCAAGTTCATTTGAGGTTTGGCGCAGAACTGGGGCTTGGCGGTATTTTAGGGAGCCACGTTGGTGCTAAGATCGCGATGCGCCATCAGCCACAATGGCTTACGCCTGTACTTTCATGTTTTCTTTTTGTCATGGGTGTCAAGAGCCTACTGTGATGTGGGTGGATTTTCAAAAGATGTAGAGGTCGACTCTGCTGGGGTCTTGACATCATCCTTTTCGGTGATTAGATCACTCTTCCTTTGACAAATTGCTCGACCTTAAGAGGATAACGATGCCGATTTACAATTACGGATGCCAAAACTGCGAACATCGCTTTCAAGTCACAGCAAAAATGAGTGACCCGGTTTTAGTTGATTGTCCAGAGTGTGGGCAGCAGACTCTTAAGAAGTTAGTGAGCAAAACGGGGTTTCGACTCAGAGGTGGTGGCTGGTATGACTCGGGTTACGCGTCTACAAGCTCAAGTGCCGGTAGTTCGACTGATAGTTCAAGCGATTAATCGTCGTTTACGATACGCAAAGGAGAATCAATGGCACAGTTAGCCAAACATGCGGACCAGCTCGATCAACAGTATCAAACCTACTTTGCTGGGCATCCTAGATTTTCTAGAGATCCGAGTCTGTTGCGTAGAATGGCCGAACAAGCCAAAAAGCACCTCGAGGCTGGTGGGGCGCAGGACAATGAAAGGGATGCGAGAGCACGATTACGCAAACAGGTAGAATTGTTTGAATCGGAAGCCCGTTCCATTGACGCCATACAGGCGGCAACCTCTGAAGAGTTCCTGGGTCATGAATACCGTAGTTGGGTTGATTTGATTTTTGCGAGATATCGTCGAAACTTTGCGGCTCAGAGCCGTAGTGATCGGCCTTTGCATTTACTCAAAGGACTCAAGATGGAAGTTGCTCGGGTCATTGAGCAATTAGAGAAGTTGGAAAGCCGAGGTACGAATGAAGTGGTGAGCGAGGCGCTCAAGACCGCTCGTCAGAATCAGAGCTTATTCGCCGATGAGATTGGTGCGATCGCTGAGTTAAGAACAGACGGTGACGTGAGTCAGCGAACCAGTTTACTTGCCAATGATGCGAACCGGCTTTTCGAAGATTGGGGTCATTACTTTTCCAATAAGGCAAGACTCTCTCGACGTATCAATCGGCTTACTGAAATGATGGTTCATTTGGAGTGGATTGTTACTCAGATGAGCGAAATTGAAGCTGCTGGAGATACGGAAGGGCTAAACGCAAAGAATCGCGAGATTTGTGCCCAGCGCCTAAGCTTTTACAAAAAGGAGCGAGAGCAGATTCAACTCGCGCGGGGTCAGGCATCATTTGACCAGATTGTATTGGCGCTTGGTGAAGCTGCGAACCAGACGTTTGATGCGTATCGAGAACAGTTTGCGGGCCGAGACCGAAAGACGGTTGAGTTGGATACCTTAAACCGGATTTGCGAAGAGCTTTTTGATCTTGCGGTTCAGATGAACGAGTTAGACCTGGTCAGGAGCCATGATGCGAATCAACAAAATCTTGCAACGGTGCTCGATCAATTACGGCTTTTCCAAAGAGAATACGATACTATTAGACATGTTCAGGAGGCTTCATGAACTCAGAGAGATTATTGTTGCGCATTCGAGGCAGAGTTCAAGGTGTGTGGTACCGAGCAAGTGCCCGAGAGAGGGCTCAACAACTTGGTGTAACCGGATGGGTCACAAATCGACCAGACGGTTCCGTGGAGTTGTGTGCTGAAGGACCACGTCCGAAACTAGAAAGATTACTCGCATGGTGCCATCAGGGTCCGCCGGCTGCCGATGTGAATTTAGTTGACCCAGAGTGGTTACCCGCGACTGATGAATACGACGGGTTCAAGATTGTACGCAACTAAACGCGAACCCTTACATTGATTAGAACTGAGGTAGAACGATGAACATTCTTAGTCATGAAAACGTTCTCGAAGATGGGACGCTAACGGGTGGAGAGCCTGACGAATTCGCCCTTGCCGAGTTGAAAGAGGCGGGCTTCAAGACCCTCATCAGCCTGCGCGGCATTGGTGAATCTCCTTTTGAAGGCGCTCACTTTGAGTCGCAGGGCTTTGAGTTTGTTCATTTACCGATTTCGGGTCCAGCCGATTTCACGCCAGATTTTATCGCCGCTTTCGATCGCGCTTTAACCGAGGCGGAAGGAAAGACGGTTGTCTTCTGTGCGACCGGCAATCGTGTCGGTGCAGCATTTGCACTTCATGGGCATCATATGAAAGGGCTTTCGAAGGAGGAAGCTCTCGCCTTTGGTATGAGCGCTGGTTTGACTCGTCTCGCTGGGTTCGTCCAACAACATCTCAACGCGCTGTGAGTATTCAAGACGCGTCGACCCCCATCGTTCTCAACGACCATACTCTCATGATTTAAACAGAGTTCTGAACAGAGCGGCGAATGCCGAGTATCCTCTATTCAGGTAAGCAAATCGCCGATGGCTGGTTGCTTGAACAGCGATATCCCGTTGGGCACGGATTACTTTCATTACAGTTTCTTGTACAGAACGGTCCTTCGTTATTGGTGTTAATGTTGGCACACGTGAGCCCATCTGCGCAGTCGCTTTCCGCCATGCATGCCTCGCCAAATGCTGCACCCGTCATACCGGCGGTGCCAGCCGTTCCGCCCATGCCTGCGGCGCCACCAGCACCTGCAGTACCACCAGCACCTGCAGTACCCCC
>JBMYRY010000060.1:0-9455 GCA_049602795.1 Bradymonadia bacterium | reverse complement strand
AAGAGGCGGCAGCCTTGTTAAAACAACGCAAAGTCGATGCGGAAGAGCATGAGTCGGTTCGTTTGGCAAAGGATATACTGGGCGGTCAAGTGTTAGACGTCTTGCCTCGTTAGGCAGACGTGTGTAGAAATTATCGACGTCATATGAATTGAAAGGCTTTCTTATGTCGAAACGCGGTGGTCTTGGAAATATAATGCTGCAGGCTAGAAAGATGCAGGGGCAAATTAAGCAGCTACAGGATAAACTTGAAGAAGAAGTCTTTGAAGGTGCAGCCGGTGGTGGCTTGGTCAAGGTTGTGGTCAATGGTCGTCAAGAAGTGAAGACACTTAACATCACCCCAGAGGCAATCAATCCTGATGACTTAGAAGAACTATCCGATTTGTTGATTGCGGCGCTCAACATGGCACTAACTGACAGTCGAGATACGTCACAAGCAGAGATGAAGAAGATTACGGGCGGTGTAAACCTGCCGGGGCTTTTCTAAAGCATGAAATCACCTGATCCTATTCGTAGATTGGTCAAATCTCTCAGTCGCTTGCCTGGCATTGGAGAAAAGACAGCCACACGGTTATCTTATTTTCTCATTAACGCGCCTGAGCACATCTCCGAGGAACTCTCTCAGGCGATTACTGAAGTTCAACGAGACATTAGATTATGCGCCCGTTGTTGTAGCTTCACTGATACCGAAGTGTGCAAGACTTGTAGTGACGGCACACGAGATGAGTCCATTATTTGTGTGGTTGACTCAGTACAAGGTCAATTAGCCATTGAGTCGACCGGGGAATTCAAGGGGCAGTATCATGTGCTTCATGGTGTGTTATCTCCTCTCGACGGCATAGGACCTGAGGAATTGCGTATTAATACCTTAATTAGTCGGCTAACTCATTCGGTTGAGGAATTAATGATCGCTATCACACCTAGTGTTGAAGGTGAAGCGACAGCGATTTATCTTCAGCGCATATGTGCGCCGCTTGGGCTTAAGGTAACGAGACTGGCAAGTGGTATTCCGATGGGAGCGGACCTAGAGTTTACTGACCCATTAACCTTAACGCGTGCAATCGAAGGGAGAACTATCTTTAATTAAGCTAAGGATAGACCCCGAATGGCATTAAGCTAATTGCAGATCAAGGAACAGAAAATGGTTTCTCATCTTGTCTTATCGAAGGAGAATTACGAGACGCTACGCAGTGTGTGTCGTCAGCTCCTTGAAGAGACACAGGCGGGTGCTGTGCATGTCATTGATAGGAACGGTGTTGGCATTACGCACGTGAACCGCGTAGGTTTTGAGCTTGATGTAGACATATTATCCAGTCTCGTTTCAGGCAATGTGGCTACAGCCAATGCTCTTGCTGCTTTGATTGGTGAAGTGGCTTTCGAGTCTCAGATTCACCAGGGAGAGAATGGTGCATTTTTTGTCAGCCAACTCGGAGAGAGATTGTTATTTATTGTTTGGTTTGATCATGCCTCATCTCTTGGCTTAGTGAGGCTTGCGATTGATAAGGTGACGAAAGGATTAGCGGTGACGCTAGACGAGATAGACCGTATGTCCGTAGCGAATGCGAATCGGCTGTTCAATACACAGTAGAGAATTCATCTGAAAGGTAGCCAGCGATGGCGTTCATTAATCATCCTGCCCAGGAAATCAATTGCAAGATTGTGTACTACGGCCCGGGCTTGTGCGGAAAAACAACCAATCTGCACTATTTGCACGCGAACACGAACCCCGAGTCAAAAGGCAAAATGTTTTCTCTTGAGACCGATACTGAGAGGACGCTGTTTTTTGACTTTCTACCCCTTTCTTTTGGTAAGATTCGAGGGTTTCGAACACGCTTTCAGCTCTACACTGTCCCGGGTCAAGTTTTCTATAATGCAAGTCGGAAAGTCATTTTAAAGGGGGTCGACGGCATTGTCTTTGTTGCAGATTCGGATCCTGACCGATTCGAGGCTAATTTAGAAAGTCTCGATACACTCAATCAAAATTTGATCGCCCATGGTTACTCTTTGGAGCAGATCCCTCATGTGACTCAGTACAATAAACGAGACCTTGATGCCGTGGTTGAAGTGAATTTCCTCCGCCAGAGTCTCAATATTCATGGAGTGACTGACTTTGAGGCGAGTGCGATTTCAGGTCAAGGCGTGGTGGACACCTTGAAATCTGTCTCGAAAAGCGTTCTTGCTCGGTTATCTACCTCTTAGTGTGAAAGGTGTTTGGATGGGGAAACTATCTGACATAGCTGTGCACATTCGCCGTCAGATGAAAACCCGTAAGGACTCATTGCTAAGCAAGAAAAGAGATTTAGAAGCTGTGTTTGAATTTGATCGGCAATTATCGAGTCTGAGTCGTCGTCGAGACCGAGCGTTTGCGATGTTGGCGCTTGAGTTCATTAATGTTGAACGATGTGACATTGTGAATGAGGACTTTCAAGAGATTGTTGCGGAAATTAAACGTGTAGAGGCAGAACGAGGGCGGGCCGATCCAAATGAGACGTCTACGCTCACGGAGTTAATTGTTCCCGATGTGGACTCAGCGCATTCGGGCGAGATTTCATCAGTCTCGTTCATGACGCATGATGAAAGACAGTCTCTTTACCGAGGCCGATTGAGAGGACTGTATATTGATTTGGGTGAACTGATCTTGCGTCATCCAAAGCGGAGTGAGTTTACATCTCAAGTCGATGCGATCGAAGAGATTCAAGAACAAATGTTAACCGCTCAGAACGATAGGCAAGAGGCGCTAGAACACCTTGCGTCGACCACCCAAGTTTCATCGCTGTCAATCGTGCTTGGGATCGTTGTAATTGCTGCGTTTGTAACAGTCTCGGTTTGGTATTAATTTCAATGGGATAGCGCTTAATGAAGCGCGAATTCGACAAATCTCCATGATGGCATATCATGGAGAGGTTATGCGAACACAGTACATCTACGATTTAATTACGACGGCGGAGACGTGCGTTCAGGATGGTATGCTTTTCAAAGCAACGGGATATTTGAGACGAGTTCTTGAGTTATCACGACCCGGGGAATTCACGGCCGAATTGGCCCTCTTACGCCTCAGTGACGTGCACCAACGACAGGGGCGCTATACAGAGTCCATCGGCTTGATGCAAAAGGCGATTGAATCCCGTCCCGGAGAATCTCGTTATCTGTTGATGCTCGCTGAACTTTTAAAGCTGAATGGAGAGCTAACTGAAGCTCTGGCGGTTGCGTATGACACGATCTCATCACCCACAACGCATCAGGATGGTCTTCGCCTGATTGAGTCGATCAATCATCAACTCGGTGATTATGAAACGGTATCTTGCGCCGTGGATCCCTCAAGGTTTTCCCAGATAGTTCCCCAGTAATCGTTGTTTTAGGATTCAAGAACGCCCAAATTCTGCCGATATTAAGGATATATCGAGGAATGATTGGTAGTTGGTATGATTCAGTTTAAAAACAATAGCACTGGGCTTGTCAGCAACCTTGTGAGCGTTGAATCTGCATCAACGCGAAAAGGGATTAAGTCGGTAAAGCCGGCACGTGATGCTGTTCGATTATTTGATGGGCGCTCTGAAAAGAAAGAGAGCCATTTAGACCTTAGCTGGTCACCTTCTCTTCGTGTTCAAGCGAGTTTAAAGAAAGACGCGATGTCATTGAAGCGAGTCGCGCAAATGTTGCCTCGTGATGCCCAAAACCTCGCTCGCCCCGAATTGATGCATGAGCCATCCGTGAAGGAGAACTTTGAGGTCCTTACTCAACGTCTTATCAGAGAAGGCGTAGATGGAGCTGCCCAGTTTGCTTTCGAACAAGAGGCACAAAGATTGTATGATCGATACGGTGCAGATTTAGGAATCGATGACACCGCGTTGCGAGAAACTCTGTCGAATCTCTTGAAGAAACTAAAGTCCGAAATTAGCGAGGCTGCGATTAAACCATGGTCTCCCTACGACCGCGTCCTCTCGCAAGACGCTGGATCTTTAGAGGATCGCCTCTTGGAAGATGTTGCCCGTCATCGACAGATGGTGATGGAAAGTAGTGGCGACTTCAGTCGTGTGCTGTCCAACCTCACTGTTGAAGCTCAGTCTGGTGATGAAGCGGCTGTGATTAGGTTGGGAGATTTTGTGCTCAGATTATCTGATGCATTGACTGCAGGAAGCGCGCTCGCTCTTCGTGAAAATGCTCAGTCAGAACTTCAAACCGACATTAATCAACCCATTCGAGATGGCTCTCTTGAAAAGGGCCAAGCCTTTCTGGAGCTACTTTCCACGCCATAGCAGCCTAGGGCGAAGTCAACTCGTGTTGCTTTCACCAAAAATGCGTACGCCCTTGTGGTGTGACCAATGCATTTAGGGTATTGTTGGGGCAGTTGAAACGATGAGTGCGGGGATCCAGAATTGAGTGATTCAGAAGTCGTCAAGTTAGATGGATTCGAGCGCTTATTCGCTAAAGGCACGCCAGTTGAGCTTGAGCAGGCTCAAGTTAAACAGGTTGAAACCTTACGTATCTTCTTTAACAATCTGGACCGCTTAAATCGTAACGCCACTTTGTATCATTTCGAACATTCGAGCGTTGAAGGGCTTAAGAAACGCCTTGCAGAGGACATCGAGCTTATCTTTGCGCAGATTTCTGAATTTACCGTTGAAGTTCAGCCTTTTGAACTCGTGATGTACGAACATCAAGTGTTCGAGCACCAAAGTATAGACAATCATTACCTTTTCAGAATGTACCAGGATGGAGTGAGACGGTTGACTATGCGTAGGGGAATAACTGAAGCGGAACTGCTTCGGTTCTGTCGCCTCTTTACGTTAGACTTGTCTCGCCCAGATATGTTCGAAGATGACGTGGTAACTCTCATCTGGAAAGAGGGCTTCCAGCACATTACGATCCAGGCGAATGATTTAATGAGCAGTAAGTCTTTGGCTGATCGATTGGATGATAATTCATTTTCTAGTCTTATTCGCGATCTTCGTAAAGCGCCTACCGAATCGAAGCTTGGTAATAGACAAAGTCGCTTTTCCCAATTAGATCTTCGAGCGATTAATTTTGGACGTAATGACCTAGCGCTTTTTCGTTTCAATGACCTCGAGTTGAGCAACGAAAGTCGTTTGAAGTTTGAGCGATTACTCCAGAGCAATGTTCGAGAACGGTTCGAAAAGTTTGTTGAAATTTTATTTCAGATTCATCTGCAGTTTGCGTCCGAGGGCAGGGGCCGGAGCGAACGGATTGCAGTGCTATTTGATCGGATTGCAGACGCGATGCTCGATAGTAGAGACTTTGCGGAGTTGGAGCGGTTGGTAAACAAACTCAATACCATGGGCTTTGTCGATGCGGTGGAGGACCGTGGATACCGGTCGTCGGTTGAGTACATTCTCGAGCATTGGGGGCAAGAGGCGTTTATTGATAGAATCTTGGCGCCCGTTTTCTTGGGCGATACCGAGCTTTCGCCTTCGTGTGTGGGCATCATTTCGAAATTGAGTGGGTCCGCAGTACCTGCCTTAGTTCAATTTGCCTGTCGGCTAACAGACCCACGTACTCGAGGTCAACTGTGGGAGGTCGTGGCACGAAACCTAGAGGGAAATGAGGTCACTGTCGCTCGTTCGCTTGTGGATGCATCCTTGCCGATTGCCAGGGAAATTCTAGCCATCCTTAGCTCTAAAGTGGATCCACAGAACCTTGGGAAATTACTGTTGAACGGCTTGCGCAATACAGAGGCATCTGTTCGGCTTGAAACCATGGGTTCCGTTGAGCGTATCGGTGCGCAGCACGCCATGACGCTCTTGTTGAGGGCGCTTGACGATGTTGATGCGGGCATACGCGGCAAGGCCTTACATCTACTTGCGCGCCATCGGGATGTTCAAGCAATGGCGCCAATCTGGAACTGCATCAAGAGTAGTCGCTTTTCTGGTTTTTCATTGGATGAAAAACGGCGCTTCTGTATCACTTTTGCACTGTGCGGTGGTGACCTTGATGAATGGCGTAAACTGGTCTCTACGCGAAGCCTGATTCAATCAACGGATGTATCAGAAATGAAGCATTGTGCGCTCATTGCCTTAGGGGTCAGAATTGACCCTGAGATTAATGATGTTGTCGAGCGGTTATGTCAGAAAAAACGTCAAGATTTGGTCGTTGAAGCCGCGTTATGGGTTAAGCAACATATTGCGTGCCCGAGAGAGGAGAGAACACGGCAACTCTACGCGATTTTTTATTCTGGGAAATTAGTTGAATCTCGGCGAG
The DNA here is from genome assembly GCA_049602795.1 of Bradymonadia bacterium. Classification (GTDB taxonomy): domain Bacteria; phylum Myxococcota_A; class Bradymonadia; order UBA7976; family UBA1532; genus JBMYRY01. The sequence continues at coordinate 3,242 of JBMYRY010000060.1, read as the reverse complement.
GAGATAGCTGATGAACCAATTTGATCCCTTTGGACAAGGTCTTAACCTTCTCGGGTCACTAGAAGATGAGGTGGTCGTTGAACTCGAGGAGTTATCTCGTCGTTTCATGAACAGTCTCTTCGTATTGATTCGTTCATCTTGGTTATACGGGCTTGAGAATGACGCACTCAAGAATGCTCAGGCTTCGTTTAGTCTCTTACTTTCGGAGTTCATCGATCGCGGACAGGAAGTGGTTGAATTACGTCTGCGTGACGAGAGCTTTTTTCTTAATGGTGATATCGTAAAGCTCGATTTTTCAACCTATAAGAGTGCACAAAAACTAAAGAAGCTGTTCGCACTTTTTCAGATCGATCAGGTTGCATTTCCCCTGCCAACAACAGTTGAACAACTCAGTGCTCTTTCGTTGGTTCTGAGTAAAGTGGCGCATTCGAATCAGAAGTTTGTTGACTTGACCGATGAGTGTTTACCGATCATCGTTGCGTTTCAAGGTCACTTGGAGGATGAACATCATCTTAATTCAAAGGACCCTCGGGTCGAGGTGTTACGTCTCTATTCGCATGGGCTGACGGTGTTGAGAGCGTTCGTGGATGACCTTCAGAGAGGCCTTCGCCCGAAATATGCCAAGATCAAAAGGCTGTGTATCCGACTTATCAATCTTGACAGTAAGTATTTGAATCTTTTGCTCGCTGCGACTCATTTGTCGAGTGTAAAGGGTAAACTCTATACGCACATGCTCAATACGGCGATTTTGTGTTTGGTTTTTGGTCGCCGAATGAAGATGTCTCGCATGGCATTAGTGGACCTTTGCATGGCTGCATTTTATCAAAACCTCTCTTGGGCTTTGGTCAATCAAGTGCATAGTGATGCTAATGGCGTTGACCTCAATACAATTGAGGAGATTGAGGCGTATCGACTTCGGCACCGTGGCACGATGAGGGAAATTCGGAATCATATTGCGCACCTTCTTCTTATGATTGGCGGTTTCAACACAAAAATTGTCTCGAGATTAATCGTGGCATACGAAACGCAACTCGACAGTGAGAGTGCGTCTGATACCTTGTATGTTGGTGACATCGACATCAATTTTCTCACGGAAATTGTGCGAATGGCGAGTCGCTATGACCATTTGACAAATACAGTCGTTCAAGGTCACATCGGGATTCGGACTGATGAAGTTGTTGAGAACATTCTGAAAACAACGCAGCATATCGATGAGTTCGCTTTGGAGCTATTTGGGAGTGCGCTCGGCATTTATCCGATCGGTAGTCTAGTTGAATTGAATGGTGGCGATCTGGCAATTGTTTTCGATTTGCCCTCGTCTATCGAACACAGCAACCGTCCCCGTGTGAAACTCGTCTCTGATCGAACCGGTGTCTATCATTCGGATGGTGATGTAATTGATTTGTCCGATCGAGACCCTCGAGGTGGTTATTTGCGTTCGATTGAACATGTGTTGGATGCGGCTAATTTTGGGTTGTCGGTGCCATATCTCTTCTTCGGTGGTGTTACTCGAGAGCGCGTACGATGAGGCATGGCTTTAGTGACCGACTTGTGCCCGTGATCATGGGCGTTGCTCAGTTGGCTGAATTACGTTCTCACTCAATTCTGGTTCGGCATATTGTTCATCGTATTAACTCGCATGATTTTGAAGAAGCGGGACAGATCTTGAATCGTGCTTATGCTGTCTTTGGGCTATCACCCCTTGATGACTTACGCCGTTTCATAGAAAACCATGCCAAAGACATTGTTGAAGAGACGAAATCTGACGACTGGCTATCATTTGTAGAAAAATTGGGTCGCCACTCAACACGTTGGTCTGAATTGACTCGTTCTAAATCTGTGCCTGAGCTTCTCGGTGTGCTTAATGAGCTTCAGCTCATTGACGAAGATGCGTCTGATTCTTTTGCGCCCAAGCAAAGTTTTAACGAGGACGCCGCGAGTTTGAGTGTCCCAGAGCCTCGTCCGTATGCGCCCATCGCTTTAGATTCTTCCTTAGAGTTACCTAAACAACCATCGGTTCAGGAAACGCGTGATTCTGTCAAGTCTCCCTCGATTAATTTCCGCGCCGCTGCGTTTACGTTTGTAATCACTCTATCGCTTGCCTTCATCATCGTTAAGATCTTTATGTAGAAGGGCCCTCGAGGATACGTTTAATTGCTGTAATGGTTGATGCTGGATATTCGTGAGGTCCTCCCACTGCGCACAAAAAAACCTCGTCCTGTTCAAGCGGAACCTTCCAGACCTTCAATGCTTTACCCTTCGTAACCAGATCAAGAAAACCACCGTCTTTGTGGTCGCCTTCCCCGGCAAGGGGTGCGATCATTGCGAGGGCGTCGTTGTCAATGGCACTCGGCGCCCCAGCGACGCATTCACCAGATGAGCGAGCAACATTTAAAGCGTTGTAAGATCTCTCACTCTTGGTGTGCGTGAGTAGATGTTGAGTCGCTTCGATTGGATTATTGCTTCGTAGCTGTCTGCGTTCTGACTTCATAATACCCACCTCAATGTTATTGCCCCTACACCTACATGTAGGATAAGGTAGGTTGTTAAGTCAAATTTTCTGAATCTCTATGCCCTCATCTGCTAGTAAATTAGGGATTTCATCAAATACTCCATAGGCAATGTTGCCATCATCTCGAACAAGTATGTCGTTCAGTGGCTCGTTTATTGTCGCCCCGCTCAGGAATGTGAGAGAGCCCGATTTGATGCGCTTGTTTAGTTTAGTGAGCAGTTTTTTTGACCCATATCGCAGGGGTTGTTTGCTTTGGGGACAAACCAACAGTCCCAAAATGTCATCGGCAAGCATGGCTACGGTTGACTCCTTTGATACATCAAATTCACTTTTGCCCCTTAACGGAGGCGGTTGAGAGTAGGTTAAGGTAGTATTGTTCTTGACTTTGTCCTACATTTCACTACTTTTATACTTCGGTCGTCGTGGGGGTTAGAATGGCAAAAAGTAAAGAACAAAGCAGTAAAGAAAAAAAAGCGAAGTCAAACACGAATGACAAACGTCAACGTCGCGCTGGCGATCGAGAGTTACAGGCGCTAAAGCACGAGACCCTTGGTATTGCTGTGGTTGCGGTTTCTCTGGCATTACTCTTGTCCCTTTGCTCATTTGAGCCGCTGATGGGCTCCTTAGAAGCAAATGCCCAAGCGAATATGATCGGCCCGGTTGGGGCTTATGTTGCTGATACCTTATTCAAGCTGCTCGGATTAATGGCTTATCTCGTCCCCCTCGGGTT
>JBMYRY010000059.1:0-9472 GCA_049602795.1 Bradymonadia bacterium | reverse complement strand
AATCCAACAGATCAGTCAATGACTGAGCCCACCACAATTGAGTCCGTTGGATTCAAGACGAGTGAACTCACCTACGCGGCACCAGATGGTCCACGAACCCTGCCTGTCTACTTCTGGTATCCCTCTGCAGAAACCGACGGTGTACGACCACGTTACAACGGCTTTTTATTGTCGGAAGGCGCATTTGAAAACGCGCCACTAATTGATAATCGAATGCTGCCAGTACTCTTATTCTCACACGGTAAACGAGGTCTTGGTGCCGCGACGTCCATCTTCATGCTCGAATATTTTGCCCGGCAAGGCTGGTTGGTTGTTTCCTGGGAGCACACCGGCGATACCACCTTTAACGCGGACGGCACCGACCTAACCTATCTCCACCGTCCTTTGGACATAAGCGCGGTCATCGATCACATCTTTGACACGGATGCGACCCACGACTTTGCCTCCCATGCTTCGAATGACATTCTGGTCTCAGGGCATAGCCGAGGCGGCTACGGAGCACTTGCTGTCGGGGGTGCTCTCTTTGACGTACAAGAGGCTCAGACCCAATGCACGAGCGAAAATATGTCCGAGTACTGTCAAGCATTCGCCCGGTTTCCAAACCAATTCGAAACAGGCTTTTTGGATGAAAGAGTCAGAGGGCTAATCCTTTTAGCTTCGGGGGACTTTGCTCGATTTGGAGTCGGCGTTTCTAACGTCCAAATTCCAGTCATGCAATGGACCGCAGGTGATGATCGAAACAATCCTAACGCGATTGATGGTGACCCAATATGGTCGAACCTGTCGGCACCAGCGGTTCGCTTCGATATCGCGAATGGCGGACATTTTACGTTTACGTCCATCTGCCAGATTGTCGGTCCGCTCGGCGAAAACAATGGCTGCGACGACGATGATTACCCGCTCGCAGCCGCACACGAACTCGTAAATCAATATGCCTACATGTTTGCACAAGGCTTTATACTCGGCGACGACACTCAACGGCTGAATCTATCAACCCTTTCCTCTTCAGATCTTGAAGATCCGAACGTCACACTCACAGTGAAGGTCACTGAATGATGTTCTCTCGCGCTGATATCATGGACGTCATCCCACACCGTCCCCCCTTTCTCTTTGTAAGCGAAATCCTCGAATGCTCAGAGCGGAACGCGGTGGGTCAACATCGCTTTGACGATGAATATTTCTTCAAGGGACACTTCCCTAGCGAACCAATTGTACCGGGCGTCATCCTCATTGAAGGGCTCGCTCAAACCTTAGCCTTTCTCGCACTCAGCCAAGTTCCCGAACATGTCGTCATGCTCACGGGGGTCGAAAAATGTACAATTCGAGCCTCTGTTTTTCCCGGAGATCAGGTCACCTATCGAGTCGCAATTAGTCGGACAAAACTGAAGATGGTCGTTGCTCAATGCGAAGTGCTGGTAGGAACACGCCACATTTTAAAGGCGACGATCAAGGGCTTCCTTACCGAGCGGGATAAACCTCACTGAATCTCTAGCACCAAGCCAACCGCATTTAGCAACCCGGCTTCTTGTTCTAGGTCCGCTGCTGTGAGTGGACGTTCATCGAGGTAGCCCGAAGGAAACTTCAACCGTAACCGATTGTCTTCGATCGTCACCCCAACTCGAGGTCGAGCTCGTTTGCTGCGTGTGCGACACAGAAGTACAGCCAGTCGCAAAATCACCGTCAGACGAACAACTTCTTCAGTGCGTTGTCCAACATATGCATCTATCCGGGCAGCTTCCAATTTCCGTCGGTGACAAAGCAACATCGCCGACAATGCACTCTGGTCCTGTCTAGAAAATCCAGCCAGATGAGAGTTGCTGACGAGGTATGCACTGTGCTTATGATAGCCTGAATATTGAATACTCTTGCCAATCTCATGGAGATCCGCCCCCCAATCTAGCAACTTCAGGTTTATCGTAGAGTTCATATCCCACTGTTCCAAAAACTGTGGTGCTAATGTTTTGAGAACAGACTTAACGAGGGTGGCGTGCTCAATATCCGCGGCAAAGCGTCGGACCAGTCGTGAAACACTCTCCTCTCGGATGTCACCGGCTTCAGCTAGACCAGCCAACTCCGACAAAACCCCCTCTCTCAACGCGGTTGATACGGGCGTCATGGACTCAATCTTTAGTCCGTGGAAGAGAGCCCAGAGAATGCATACCCCCCCTACAAAGACAGGTAGACGATCCTGTTTAAGCCCTTCTAATTGTAACGCTTCAGCCGAACGTGCGCCCTGAATATAACCATAAAGCCAATCAATCCCGGACCGAGTAATCGTACTTCCAAAGTGATTTGCACTCAGAACCTCGCCCACAGCGTTGATGGTGCCAGAACTACCAAATACGTTCGTCCAACCAATGCCTTTATATTTTCTCTGGATCGGTCCAATTTGAAGACGAGCTGCGGTCACAGCAGCGTGAAAATCCTTCTGTGACCAAACCTTCTTTGGAAAAAACTGTTTCGTGTACTCAACGCAGCCCATGTAAAAGGAATCAGCATGCACGACATCTAGGTCTTGCCCAATGATACATTCGGTACTGCCACCACCTATATCGATTACCAGCCGTCGCTCGGGACAACTTGGCAAGAATTGAGCGACGCCTTTGTAGATCAGTCGTGCTTCTTCGAGCCCCGAAATAATCTCGATCTCATGACCGAGAACCGATTCAGCCTGTTTAACGAAAGACTCGGTATTTTTTGCTTTCCGCAGCGTATTTGTCCCCACCACGCGGACCTTACCTTTCGGTAAATGAGCCAAACGATGTCCGAATCGATCAAGACATGCTAACGCTTCGTCCTGCGCTTTCTGTGAAAGGTAGTTTTCGCGATTTAATCCAGACGCAAGACGCACACGCTCCTTGAGCTTGTCCAAAATTACCAATTCGCCATCAACCATTCGAGCCATCAATAAATGAAAACTGTTCGAGCCTAGATCAACGGAGGCATACTGGGGTGTAACTGACATTTCGGCCTTTCAAAGCGCCCGTAAAAATAAAGAAGGCAATCCAAGAGTTCCTCCTTTTCAATGAGAGCGGCTGGTGGTTAAGATACACCGGCGAGTTGGGTAGATCAATTGATGGGGTCGAGTTTCGTATGACACAAACGCGAGAGAAGTTTATCGGACGATATGAAGTGCTCGATGAACTCGGTGGCGGTGGAATGGGTGACGTCTATCGAATCTGGGACAACGCCACCGATCGTGAATTAGCCCTGAAGAAACTTAAGTTCACGTATCCCCGCGCCCTTCATTATTTTAAACGAGAATTCCGAGCAGTATCGAGCCTGTCACACCCAAATCTCGTGTCGTTATACGACCTGCACAACGATGATCAGCAGTACTACTACACAATGGAATTGATTGACGGGTCGGATATCTACGAGTTTGTCAACGGCCATAACCGCGTCATCACCGACCCAGACTTTCTAACCGCTCCTGGCCGCTTAGAAAGAATTAGAACCTGCATGATTCAGCTTTTTCGAGGGCTCGCCTTCCTGCACCGGCACAGTAGAATCCATCGAGACATCAAACCAAGTAACCTGCTCGTCAGCAAAGACCGACAACTTAAGCTGGTGGATTTTGGGATCGTAAAAGAGCTTTTGCCGGGGGGCCAAGGACAAAGTCTCAGCCAAGTGTTCGGCACATCAACCTATTTTAGCCCTGAACAATCCCTTGGGTCTGATGTCACCGAAGCATCCGACAACTATTCCGCCGGGGTCGTACTGTACGAAATGTTAGCTGGAGTGCCTCCATTTGTTGGGGAGAGTGCCGACGTCGCACTTAAACATAGAACGACACAGCCACCCTCGCTCGCTCAAAAAGTACCTGGAGCTTCACCCGACCTGGTGTTGCTTTGTATGAAATTATTGCACAAAGAACCCGGACAGCGGCCAACTGCCGAACAGGCACTCAGTGAACTCGATCCAGAGTTTGATCTTGACGCGTTAACCAAAGGCGATTTCATTGGACGGGCTGAACCACGGAAAACCCTGCACGATGCGCTAACCACTGCGCGTCGTGGTCAAGGGCAAAGCGTGCTGGTCGTTGGTGAAAGCGGGTTGGGAAAGACGGCTCTACTCGACGAGTTCGCTAGACAGTCCGGGCTATTCGGCGCCGACTTCTTTTCGGGGACATGCACCATGCGTGACCATGTGGAGCTCCGAGGTCTCGATACAGTGATCGAGCGAATGGCAGAAGCCTACCGAAAAGAAACAGCCAGAGCCTTGAGGCGGTTGACCGAAAACGAACGAGGGCTTTTGCTGGATCGGTTTATCTTCCTCAAAGAACTCCTACCTGTGGATGAGCACGGCACAGTACCATCGGATAGTTCTACGGGCGTTGCTCTGAGTAAACTACTCGACCAACTCTCAAAGCGGCGGACGCTTGTCATTGTCATCGAGCAAGTTGAATTGGCTGATGATACGCTGCTGAGCACCATGGAAGACGTGTTTTCAGGCAGTTTTATGCCACCGGTCATGTTCGTCTTCACCCTCAATCCAAGATTCGTCATTGATCATTCCAAAGTCTCAGCCTTTCTCGACCTCCTTCAACGCTCTCAAAGTTCGAAAGTTATACACTTAAAGCCTTTCACCTTGGAGGAGACGATCCTCTTTATTGATGAACACACATATCCCTCGCCCAGGTATTTGGCTGAGTATATTCATGAAGAAACCAAAGGGATTCCTGCGTATGTTAGGCAACTGACCCAGCAAATTGCTAAATGCCGAGGTAAAGCACTGCCTAGGCTCCATGAAACGGTTCGGCTCAAGTTCGATAAATTTTCCGCCAACGTAAAACGGGTTCTGTTCACGATTGCAACTGCCGACACCTCAGTATCAATGCACGTGCTCAAACACGCATGTAACCTCGATGGCGAAATGGCGTTTGCTGCAGTACAAGAGTTAAGATTCTTAAACTTTGTTGAATTACTAACCAATGACGAAGGCGACAATTACATCGTCGCTACTGAAGCCAACACTTTAGAATTGATTCGACACTCCCTTAGCGACACTCACGCGAAAGAATGCCACGAAGCGTTAGCGACGGCCTACGAAGCTCATCGTGGTGATATCGATGCAATCGTGAAGCATTGGAACGCAGCAAATCAACCCCACAAAGCCATTGAATACGCCTGGCATGCCGCCGACCAGGCAGAGAGTGATGGCGACCACATGCGTGCAAGCGCTCTTCTCTCCGTCTGTCTTGACAATGCGGATGATGATGAACAGATCGCAAAGACACTGCGCCGCTTGGCGGATAGTTTAGGCCGTCAAGGGCAGTATCGCGCTGCTTGGCAGGCATTGGAACGCTTAAGAGAGACAGTACCTGATGAAGACACACGTATTCGAGCAAAGTGCTGTCAATACGCCCTACTCTGCGGCGACCTAGATGGTTTTGAGGACAATTTCATCAAACTTCCACGGGCTGCTCGTCCCGCACTCGCCTCATTGCTAGTCGCGTATCTGCCTCACCGCACACTAGAATTCATTGAAGGGGACGAGACTTCCGAAGCCCATCTAGCAAAAGCAGCTACCGCTGCCCATGACCTCAGTGATAAAGCGGTCCGAGACGGTCTCTTACTTCTAGACCAACTCGAACACACCTTACTCACCAACGAACCTGAGGTCCTCGTTCCTGCAGCGATGATCCGAGGTCAACTCCATGCCGTTCAAGGAAAGTTTACCGAGGCGCGGGAGGCATTCAGCGCCATTGGTGAAACCGATTTCGAGCGGATTACAGAACCACACCGATTCAAGCCCGATTATGATCTCACCCAGGCGGAAGTATGCCATCGAGCCGGTGATTACCTCGCCGCGCGGTCGCTCGCCCGCAATGTGGATCGGTATGCAAGGCAATTCGGGCGATTAGGATTATCGACGCGAGCGGGCATTTTACTCGCACACCTCAACTTCGCCTGCGAAGACTCGGTGGATGTTCAAGACGCTCAGCGATTGCGACAGGATTGGCATCCTCGGGTCTATTCTGTCCTCGACGCACACCTCGATTTGTTGGACATCTGGCATGATTTTCATGCCCATCACTTGGATAAAGCTCAGACGGCGCTGAATCGATTAGCTGACCGCGTACATTTCGCGAATGCACTGAGCGTGCGCTCAGTGCATGGTGTTTTTCACGAATTAAAGGCGCGGATTACCATTTATACGATGCTCACGCAGTCACGGACGCCGCCAGACTTCGACGGCGAATCTCTGTATGCCGAATTGAGCCGGCATTCAGGAAGCATTAGGGACTATGTCAGTGTAATCAAACTGGCCCACCTATTTGCCCAAAAGCAATGGACGGAGGTGGAGAACACCCACCTTCAGAAAAAGCGTCCACGAGATCCACTGCCCGAAGCCCTCGCTTTAGCCATTCGTGGTGCATCCATGGAACGAACCCAAAAAGGTGGGGTTCGAGCCTGGCAAGCCTGTCTACATTGCTTGAAGAATGCTGGGTTGGCTTTGCCACCTGAAATTCATCACTTCAGACCAAATTTCGACCGCTATATGTCGCGACATGCAGAGAGCGATTAATCGTGAACAAGGCGGGGCTTACGCTTCGCTAGCGATCACATTCATGAACCTTGGGCAAACATGAGGAGCTTGCTTATCGGCTCCTCATCCACGTGCTCAACACCCGGCTCAAGTTCGAGAAAGTACTCAGCAACGTTCTTTCCGTCGTATTTTACTTCGATCCATAAAACAAAGGGTCCATCTAGACCGTCTTCCGGAACTGTAACTGGCAATGTCCGCGGTTTTTTACCTTGGACATAGATTAAGGTCTTTTCCAGTTCGGGCGCCCGCATCAACTGCGTAATCGAACCAAAATCTCTTCGGTCTGGATCGATCAAATGAAACGTCCAATCGAATCCGTTGATTCCCTCGTTATCCTTCGCGCCGATCAGATACTTGAACTCAAACTGAACTTGCCCTTCGCCCTCGCCCTCCACAGTCAACAATGCTCGTGAAACCTTAGTGGCACATTCAACAACTCCATCCTCGACCGACTCGTCGGCAAGACAACTCAGCAGGAGGGAGGACAATCCCAGACATAAAATGAACTTTCTCATGACTAATCCAGTACCACTCATCCCCCAAGATTTCAAAATTGTTCTCACGTCAACCTTCTCGCATCGCAGACCATTTGTGGGTATGGTGAGCCAATGAACAATGACTCCACTGGGAAATGAACGTATGTCAACACTCGCAGAAGTTTTACTCGCCTCCGAAAATCGTGCTTCGGTGATCGCCGACTGTTGCGCGGTCATTGACCAAGAGGTCAGTGACAAGAAAGGATTGACCGGACTGGCTGTCAAAGGTGCATTCAAAGCAGTAAAGACTTTCAACCCTACAATTATTGAGTCAGTCATCGACGTACTATTAGATGATTTCGTGACTCAGTTATCACCAACATACGAGGGGTTCAAAAGTGCTGAAGAGACAGACCTAAAGCGCTACTGCATCCAAAATGACCAAGAGATCGCGGACGCCTTGTTGACGATCACCGATCGCCGCGCTGACAAAAGTAAAATTAAAGTACTCGTCAAAGCATATCGAAAACTTCGTCCACAGGGTGAAAAGCACGTCAAAGAAGCCGTACCTCGTATCGCTACGCTCCTTTTGAAGCACGGACTCTAAGGTGCCGGTTTCAATCACGACAGGGATCACGTTTTTCAATGAACTTGGCGTCGACGAAACGCTCATGAAGCGTGGACTTGAGGCCGCATTGTCTATGGGGGCTGATGAGGCAGACCTATTTTTCGAATATCGGTCATCACAACAACTCGGTTTACTTGATGGCGCAGTGGACCGGGCCTATAGCGGTGTAAGCTTGGGCGTTGGCATCCGTGCAATTAAAGACGGAAAAACTGGATATGCGTACACCGAGGTCCTGGATGTCGATGCGGTTAGAAAAGCCGCACGAACAGCTGCGAGTGTCGCGGACCTAAACAATCGGCTTCGACCCGAAGCGATCCGGCTTGCCAATCATCCCGATTTTTATCCAATTAAACACCCTTGGAGCGAATCTGGGATTGAAAATAAACTTCCACTACTCAGACGCATTAATGAACGTGCATTTAGCGATAGCGCCGAAATAGAGAAAGTGAGTGCGAGTCTGGCACACTCGGAATCCCATGTTCTACACGTTCATTCAAATGGCTTTCTATCCTACGACTATCGCCCAATGGGACGAGTTAGCGTTCAGTGTACCGCCGTAAGAAACGGACAACGAGAAACCAATAGCTATAGTCGTTCAGCACGAACGGGTTTTGAGCTTTTTGACCCATCGGACCTCGACATCATCACGAGCAAAGCCGTCGAAAGAACGCTGTTCTTGTTCGATGCACAGCCCGCTCCTGCTGGTCAATTCCCACTCGTATTGGCATCGGGCGCATCAGGTATTCTGCTACATGAAGCGATTGGTCATGGTATGGAGGCTGACTTCAATCGCAAGGGGGTCAGTATCTACGCTGACAAGCTCAACCAACGCATCGCATCCGATGAAGTAACAATTGTGGATGACGGCACGGTCCCCAACACCAGGGGTGCACTAAACCACGACGATGAGGGGGTTTCGGGTCAGCGTACAGTCTTAGTGGAAAATGGGATTTTGCGCACATACATGCACGACCGGATCAGTGCTCAAATCATGAGCGTTCAACCCACGGGCAATGGGCGTCGACAGTCTTTTCGGCACCCTCCGCTACCGAGAATGCGAGCGACCTACATGACCGCGGGCAAAAGAGAACCAGAAGAAATCATCGACTCTGTCAAACATGGGATCTACGCCTCAAGCTTTACGAACGGATCGGTGATGATCGGTGCCGGCGACTTTAGTTTCTACATCAAGACCGGCTACCTGATCGAAAACGGAAAACTTACTCGTCCAATCAAGGACACAAACATCATTGGCAATGGACCTGAGGTACTCCGCATGACGGACATGGTCGCGAATGATTTCCGAATGGATGACGGTAACTGGGTATGTGGTAAGGATGGTCAAAGCGTACCCGTCTCCATAGGCATGCCAACATGCAGGGTCGAATCCATCACCGTAGGCGGTGTGAATGAGAAGAGCCAATGACCCCCCTCCAACAGATTGCTCACGCAGCTCACGACGCTGTACTTAAGCACGGTGCAGATGCAACAGCAGTGTCCATCGGCGAGTCGCGAAGCGTACAAGTGGAATGGCGCAGCGGAGCGCTCGAACGCATCCAGGACAAAACCCATCGTTCTCTTGGCATCGAAATCTTCGTCAACGGTCGATACGCCGGCTTTTCCACCAATGACTTTCGTACCGACGCCCTATCAAAGTTTCTGACGGAAACAGTTGATATGACGAAGCTCTTAGAACCAGATCCACATCGTCAACTCGCATCTCCACCAACCGATCGACCACTGCTAGAATTGGATCTCTACGATGCGTCGATTGCCGAGAGGCAGGCAACCGATCGTCTCAGGGAAATGCAGCATT
>JBMYRY010000058.1:0-9478 GCA_049602795.1 Bradymonadia bacterium | reverse complement strand
ATAAACACACACCTCCACGCCGTGGGTCGCCCGCACCGTCAAAATGGTGATCTACCCCATATACGGCACAATTGACTCCACCAAAATATAAGTTTGGTTCGTGAAACGCCGTTGTGCCATTTGGGACCCAGTTAGAGATGAGTTCAATGTCGGTGGTGCGCTGGAAGGTTTCGATATTGAGTTCACCATTTTCATAATGAAGACGTGGGGCATTGATGGCAGTTGTCGGTGATTCCTTTGCAGCGATAATATGCCAGAGGGATTGCATAATCGCAGAACGGATTCGATTGGCACCGCCTGTGCCTAAAGCAATGATTGCGTTATCGGGACCAAGTGCGATTGTTGGTGACATCATTGTCGCTAATCGCACGCCAGGCTCAGCAGTGCCAAATCCTTGAGGTAGTAAATCTGACTCTCCCAGAAAGTTGTTCATCATGATGCCGGAATCGCCGATATTGTACGCATTGCTCTCGCCGTGACTTAGGGTCACAGCCACCGCATTACCAGCGCCATCAATGACACTAATGTGCGTGGTGGATGAAGGGCCTCCAATGACGCGTTCAGGTGCTTCTAGTCGAGTCAGCTTCCGTTTAAAGGCCTCCATTTCTTGCGAAAAGGAAAGCGCCGTTTGACCTGCAACATGTCGCAAACGCGATTCATCTGCTGTTTCCAGAACTGCGGCAAACCGTTGGATTTGTTCGTGGGGAGATAAGTCCAATACCTGCTCATGTCCTAATATCCTAAGCATGAGAGCAATCATAGGACCTCCTGCTGCGGGACTCGGTACGGTGTAGACATCATGTTCGAAGAACGAAGTCTTGATAGGCTCTCGAAACACAGGTTCGTATCGCTCAAAATCTGCTGCTTGAAGCAATCCGCCTCTCGAAATGCCGAAGCCGTCAAGCATGAGTGGCACGAGTTCATTTTGATAGTATGTCCTCCACCCCTGAGAACGCATCGCCTTAAGTGTTTCAGCCAGTTCAGGCAGTTCAAAATGGGCGTTGTCTGACAAAAAGGCGCCGTCATTCGAAAACCACCGTTTTGGAATGGGGTGGCGCGTCAAGATTGGCTCGAGGAATTCGCCCATTGCCCGTTGTCTTGGTCCGAGTTCAATGCCTTTCGTAAGGTGCTCGATCGCAGGTTCGAGCAAGGCTTCAAAAGGTAGTGTACCGTAGGCGTCATGCACTGAGCCAAGACCAGGAATCACGCCAGGGACTGCTGCGGAACCACGACCGACGAAAAATGTCTGCTGAGTAGGACCGTAGTCTAAGTCAATGCCGAAGAAGTCAAGGTTAGGTTGTTGTTGCGGTTTGAGCATTGGGGCATTCGCGAAGAAATCGCATGTCGTCATTGTTTTCGATGCTGCATGATAAAGCATCATTATGCCTGCGCCACCAAGACTCGTGACAGTTGGTTCACCCGCAGAGACCGCGAACGCAGCGGCAACGGCTGCATCTACGGCATTACCACCCTGTTGTAGAATTCTGATGCCCGCTTCGGCTGTGCTTTGTGACCCTGCAGACACGACGCCCTTTGCCGATAACCTATTCATAGGTACACTCTCACTCATATTCATCGTCTGTTGAAACGCTGACAGACTGAGCGAGTCAGAACAAGGTGAAAAATGTCAAAACTCAAGAAATATGAAAATGAGCCCCAGCGAGCATTTGCACCAGCGGCAGAGCGAAACAAAGTAGTCATCACCGCCGCGATTTCCAGCATCCTGCCCGAGACGGGGCTGGTGTTAGAGTTGGCCTCCGGCACTGGGCAACACGTGGTTCATTTTGCCGAGCATTTTCCAGAGCTTGAATGGCAACCCTCGGATGTTTCTTTGGGGGCGTGTGCGTCGATTAGTGCTTACATGAGTGCCTCAAGTGCCACAAATATCAAACCGCCGATTGAACTGGATGTAGAACGAGATCGTTGGCCCGTAGCCCGAGTGGACGCAATCTTAGCGATTAATCTGGTTCATATTGCACCATGGTCGGTCACATCGAGCCTATTTCGCGAAGCAACGGGACACTTAACGGAATCGGGGGTCTTGATCATGTATGGTCCTTATCAATTGTTTGGTCATTACCATGCACCGTCTAATCGGGCTTTTGATGCTCGATTGAGAAGTGAGAATCCAGAATGGGGTGTGCGTGATGTGCGGGACATCGTTATGACTGCGGCTCAACATGGCTTTGTATTGAATGCTCTTTTGCCGATGCCGGCTAATAATCACATTCTTGTGTTTCGTCGTCAGGTCTCCTGATAAAGGCTCTTGAATGTTTGGAGGTATCGTTGGCGAGTGGCAGACTCTGTTCGTGCGCGTCCGTCATGTATGACCGGTTCTCCGTTGACATAGACTGCTTTGACCATGTCTGGTTGCCCGGCTAAAATCAGAGAAGAGAGAAGGTCGGATTTTCTCGTACCGAAACATGAGGCGTGATGACGGTCGAGGACAATAAAATCTGCAAGACTGCCTGGTGCGAGTGTCCCTCCGTGGAGACCGAGAGAGGCGTAGCCGTTTGTCGTCATCATTGGCCAGAGAACGTCGGATGTTTTGAGTTGAGTCGAGTTCGTTCGCGTGAATTGTGCGAGTGGATTTCGCGCTTGTGTCAACAAGCGTGCTTGCATGTCTACCAAGCGTGCTTCTTGAAACAGGTCGATTTGCGCGTGACTGTCTGTTCCCAGTGCAATTCGGACGCCTTGAGTGAGTAGCTCACGGCTGGGCACAAATCCATCTCCTAGATTCGCTTCCGTGGTTGGGCACGCACAAACGATGCTCTTTGTTTGGCTGATGAGATCCACATCTGACTTCGACAAATGGGTCGCGTGAACCAGCGTAGCGCGTTCGTGGAGTATGTGATGCGCAGCGAGCAATTCGATAGGGGTACAGCCATGCTCTGCGTTACATTCAATGAGTTCGCGAGGCTGCTCACACGCGTGAATGTGGATCGGCATGTTCCAATCTTTAGCGGCCTGACCACACGCATTCAGCCATGCGATGTCCACCGCTCTGACGCTATGAGGTGCAAGACCGATGTTGATGGTTGGATGGCTGTCATAGAGCTGTTTGAGTTCCTCTACAATGCTCAAAAACTGTTCGGGGGATTCATTGATGAATCGTCGTTGTTGGGTGGTGGTCGAACGCTTAAATCCACCTCGTGCGTAGGCAACGGGTAAATGTGTAATTCGGATCCCAACTCGCTCTGCTGCGTGAATCACGCGTTGTGACAATTCACTCATCTGGTCGTAGGGGGTGCCATCTGGTTGATGGTGGAGGTAATGAAATTCCCCAACTGCGGTGATACCAGCCTTAAGCATTTCAGTGAAGGTCCACTCGGCGACGACTTCTAACTGGTCTGGGGTGAGTCGGAACGAAGCATCGTACATCGCGGTTCGCCAGGACCAAAAATCATCGTGTGAGCCGGCTGAAACCCATTCGGTTTGACCTCGAATTAATCGTTGAAAGCAATGAGAATGTGGATTTGCGAAACCGGGGATGATGACGGCATCACTGAAATGTTGGTCAACATCTTCTGCTGAGGAAATGCCAATGACTTGGCCGCCTTGAATGTCGAGCGCTGCATTTGCGTGCCACTGATTTTCACTAAGGATCAGGTCCGCCGAGATTTTCATGAGATTACCTCCGACTGATTTTCTTTCGTTGCACGTTGAGACTCACTCAGGCAGGCTACCTTACATGAAACAGGAAAAACAACAGACGGTACTCGTGACGGGTGCATCTCAGGGGATTGGTGCATCGGTGGCGCGTGCATTCGCTGAGCAAGGCTACTCGGTTGTGCTCTGTGCGCGAAACTTATCTAAATTAGAAGCTTTGGCGGCTGAGATTGGTGGTCACGCTTATGCGCTCGATGTTGCGGATGGTACAGCCGTTACGCAGGTGCTTGACCAGGTTGAGAGAGAGGTTGGTCCAATCGACATTCTCGTAAGCAATGCGGGCGTGGCGGTCAGTGCGACGTTGACGGAGACCACTGATGAGGACTGGGCGAAGATGCTCGGCGTAAATCTTACAGGTGGCTTCTATCTTTGTCGTCGTGTTTTACCGGGGATGGCTGAACGAGGGTTTGGGCGAATCATTTTCATTGCGAGCAACGCAGGCTTGATGGGTTATCCATATACGAGCGGATACTGCGCAAGTAAACATGGGACCATTGGGCTCATGCGGTCCCTTGCCGCTGAATATGCCCGGGAAAATCTCACAGTAAATGCGATTTGCCCGGGTTTCGTAGAAACTGAAATGGCGCAAGGCGCAATTGATAATATTGAACGAAGAACTGGGCGTAGTGCGGAAAAGGCTCGAGCTGCATTGGAACGGCTGAATCCGCAACGACGTTTAATTCAGTGCGACGAAGTTGCTCACCTTGCGTTAAGTCTTGGTGCAGACGGGGCGAGAGGCATTAACGGTCAGGCAATTGCATTAGACGGTGGACAGGTACAACACTAATGAAAAATGAAATTCTCTTGCCGGACGGCTGGGCACGTCCAAAGGGCTACAGTAACGGAATGAAGGGGCGTGGTCACCAGATTACAATCGGTGGTCAGATTGGCTGGAATAAGGATGAAATCTTCGAAGATGCCACTTTTTCTGGGCAATGGCGTCAAACCCTGGAGAACATCAAAGCCGTGCTGCATGCAGGAGGAGCACAACCCGAACACCTGACCCAAATGACGATTTATGTAACGGACATGGTTACCTATCGGGCGTCATTGAAAGAACTCGGCCAGATCTGGCGAACTGTGTTGGGAAAGTGTTTTCCAAGTATGGCCCTGGTTGGCGTGACTGAGTTAGTTGAACCGGAAGCGTTGGTTGAGATTTCTGCACTCGCGCTTATCCCAGAATCGGAGGTCTGATGGACCCAGTAACATTTGATTTTGAAGTTAAGAATCAGGTCGGACATGTGATTTTGAATCGCCCGGACCGCTTGAACGCACTGACCTTCGAAAGTTACGCTGAATTGCGGGACTTTTTTGCACATTTGCGTCAACGGTCGGATGTACGGGCAATTGTGCTTCGCAGTGAAGGGCGTGCATTTTGTTCAGGTGGTGATGTGGAAGACATTATCGGTGAACTTTTTGCGCGGGATATGAAGGGACTTTTGGAATTCACCCGAATGACCGGGGCGCTCATTGAGAATATTCGTAAAGCCCCACAGCCAGTGATTGCAGCGATTCAGGGCGTTGCTGTGGGCGCTGGGGCAGTAATGGCCACGGCGGCTGACATTCGAATTCTTGGTCCAAAGGCAAGGTTTGGCTTCATTTTTCCTCAAGTCGGTTTGTGCGGTGCTGATATGGGGTCTGCCTATTTATTGCCTCGTATTGTTGGATTGGGTCATGCCTCCGAACTGTTGTATACAGGAGACATTATCGATGCAAATCGGGCGCTTGAGATTGGACTTGGTAATCGATTAGTACCGAGTGAATCACTGGTCGAGGAAGCTACTACGTTGGCTGAGAAAATTGCTCGCGGACCTTTCTTCGCGCATACAATGACTAAACAGATGATCGATGACGAGGCGCATTTGAATCTATCTCAGGCGATTGAAGCTGAGGCTCAAGCTCAGGCCATCTGTATGCAGCATCCGGATTTTAGAGAAGCTTACGATGCGTGGGTTGAAAAACGAAAGCCGAAGTTCGAGGGGGCTGAATGAAACACGCCTCACCGAAAGTTTCTACGGCAGATCTTCACTTCTTTTTTGAAGATCGCCATTCATCGCTTGCTGCAAAGGTCAGTGCATTCTCGGGCAGTTTTGAAGAGGATGACCTTAACGTCAATGCAGCAACCATAGACGCGGTCAAGCAACTCGCTCGGTCGGGATTGACAGACTATTGTGTACCGGAAAACTACGGTGGGGCAACTGTGGGTCAACCCGACGCACTTGACTGTCGGTCCTTGACCTTGATTCGTGAGAATTTAGGGTGGTCGAGTGCGTTGTTGGACACTGCATTTGCGATGCAAGGTTTGGGCAGTTACCCGATTTCTATGGTTGGGACAGACGAGCAAAAAAGGACCTATTTACCCGGCATCATCTCGGGTGAGCGATTGGGGGCATTTGCATTGACTGAGCCAACCGCCGGGTCGGATGTTGCGGCGATGCGTTGTCGTGCTGATGCCTGCGATGGTGGTTTTGTTCTCAACGGAGAGAAAACCTACATCAGCAATGCAGGGATTGCCGGTCAGTATGTGGTGTTCGCAAAAAGCGATCCTGATGCTGGACGACGCGGTATTACTGCTTTCATTGTAGATGCGGGGCAGCCTGGGTTGTCAATAGAACCGTTTGAAGTCATTGCTCCTCATCCGATTGGGCGGCTCATCTTCAAAGACTGTTTTGTGCCAAGCGATAAGGTTTTGGGCGAACTCGGTTCGGGCTTTAAAATCGCAATGAAGACCCTAGACGTTTTTCGGACGACTGTTGGTGGCGCGGCTCTTGGCTTGGCAAGACGTGCTTTAGATGAAGCACTCACACAGGCCCAATCTCGTACTCAATTTGGTAAACCGATTATCGAGCAACAACAGATTGCTGCATACCTAGCCGACATGAAAACAGAGTTTGATGCGGCACGGTTACTTGTCTATCGAGCGGCCTATCTAAAGGACACAACCAGTGAGCGCGTTAGTCAGGAAGTGGCAATAGGAAAGCTTTATTCAACAGAGGCAGCGCAGCGAATCATTGATAGAGCAGTTCAGATCTTTGGTGGTTCGGGTGTACGAGTTGGTAGCGTTGTTGAGCGGTTATACCGAGAGGTTCGTGCCCTGCGGATTTACGAGGGTACGAGTGAGATCCAGCGTGTGGTCATTGCCGCGGGTCTGCGCTCAAGAGACTAGCGCGTTCAGCTTAGGCGGCGAGATGTTCGTGTAGCAAGAAGTCAACGGATGAGCGAATCACGCTCGGTTGCATTTCGTTTACTTCGCAGCCTTCGCCGAGCGCAGTGAGCAACGTGACGGTCAGTTGTCCGCCGAGGTGCTGTCGAAATTCCTCTAGCCCTTCGAGAATGAGCAATTCGCCACGTGAGTTGGTAGCACCCAACAGCGGATGGTGCGTAGGCAGCCCGAGTCCATCAAGCAATCGAATAATCGCCTTGAATTCACTTTCGCTGATTGAGCCGATCTCAAAACTGTATCGGCTGTCAAGGGCGATCCCAATCGCGACTGCTTCACCGTGTCGAAGGGCGTGATGGCTTAGCACCTCAAGCTTGTGAGCAGCCCAATGCCCGAAGTCCAGCGGGCGAGCACTGCCACCTTCGAAAGGGTCTCCACCGGCCGCAATATGTCTCAGGTGTAATTCAGCACATCGTCGTATGCATCTCGCTGTTGCTTTTGGTTCAAACGCGTTTAGATCCGTGCGCTTCTCCATCATCCAATCGAAGAACAGCCGATCGCGAATCAGCGCAACCTTCACTGCTTCAGCGAGACCGGCGATGCCATCTCTACGTTCTAGGGTGGACAGAAACCGGTGGTCGTTGAGTACTGCGAACGGCGGGCAGAAGCTGCCAAGGAAGTTTTTGGAGCCGTATGCATTGATGCCGTTCTTAACACCTACGCCGGCATCGTTCTGTGCTAGGACAGTCGTTGGCACTCGAATTAGGCGCACACCTCGATGTGCGGTGGCTGCCGCGAACCCGACTAAATCGAGGACGGCTCCGCCACCAATCGCAATGATGAATGAGTGTCGGTCAATGCCCTCATCGGCTACTTTTCTGTGAAGTTGGGCCAAGAGGTGTGGATTGTTCTTTGACGCCTCACCCCCGGTAATGATGACGGGCTCGCCGATACATTCCATGAGTGTGGGATGTGCATGCGCAAAGTCTTGAACCATTTTCGGGAGGTGTGGCCAAGCGGCGAAAACACCGCTATCAATACACGTCAATACCCGGTGGCGTTTAGTACCAGCCCGTTTCAGAATTTCACACAGGAGTGGATTGCCTGGATTGAAGAGGTCTTCGGTGAATGCTACTGGATAATTGTAGCTCACATCGAACCGCTGCTCGTAAATATGTTTGTTTGAACTCAAGGTCACGCTCTCCCGATACCCCTCAAAGGTAACGAAGATAGGATGCGAGATCTAACTTTTCGTTTCTTAAAGGACACAAAAGTTCCAGGTTGTGGTCCCCATCATGAATAGCCCAGATTGTACTCCTTGAATCAGAGGCGCTCGAGAAAGTAAGCCGACTAGAGCTATTTTTTTTGCTCGTTTCTTGCTACGGGCTCGATAACCTGTGGACTTTGTGTAGTCCATCCCGGGCTTGTTGAACGGGCAGGCGTCGACTCAATCGGTGATGGCCGATAGACATCTGTAAGGACTCGAGCCGATGGATCCACAACATCATCGCCACACCATTTAGGCATCCAGAAGTGAGGAATAATGTTAGCTCGACCGTTGAATTGCTTTTCGAATAGACGTCGATAATACAATTGTTCTTTCGACTGTGGCGGGCAGTGGTCGAACGCGATCTTGGCTTCAGCAAGCATCTCATCTGATAACTTCGGCTCTACGTGGCGTTGAATGATAGAATACCAACTATCTTCTGGTGATGAGCAACCGTCGCTGAATGCTTCCTTGGGTCGCCAGAGTACTTCTGGCGGGAGAAGGTCCTCAAAGCTCTTTCGTAGGAGGTACTTTTCCACACCGCGTTGGGGTTTTCTTAATCTAGCCGGAATTGCCATGTAAAATTTCAAGAACTCAAGATCAGCGAAGGGGACTCTTGCTTCTAAACCAGAACCGCTGATTGTTCGATCTGCTCGCAAGACGTCAAATAGATGGATTTCCTTCATAAGACGAATGCTTTCGGTTTGGTAAGCCTCTTCCGAGGGCGCATTCTTAAAATAGACGTAGGAACCGCTCGCTTCGTCGATCACATCCCCGTTGAAAATGACCTTGATATCGGTCCACCTGGAAATGTATCTGGAAATCGCGAGTTGCATGGTTGACGCTCGAATTGTCGTCGTGTCGAAGCTTTCACAGGCACGTACAGTATCAGGAATTAGGTTTAGTGCCTCGGCGTTGGTAAGCGTAACCTCGTGATGCACTGAGCCGATGTGATTGGCAACCATCCGGGCATATTCGCGGTCACTTGCGCCAACCTTCAGACCAACATTAAACGTGTGCAATGTGTCGCTTTCGTAGTGCTTAGCTACCATCGCTGCGATGAGTGATGAGTCGACGCCGCCCGATACCAAGCAGCCGATTGGACGGTCGCTCATCATTCGTTTGTCAACAGCAGCAAATAGACGGTCCCGAATACCTGCAATTGCTTCTGCCTCGCTAATGTCAGACATCTCGGGATATTCGTACGCATAGAATTGTCGAATCTTAAGGGTTCCGGCTACTGCATCGTAAGTTCCAAAGTGACCCGGCGGAAAGGGACGTACAGTTGTGAAAGATGCTGGGATGCCCTTGACTTCGGAGCAGACAACCACTTCAAGTTTGCCATCAGAATTATGGCGTTCGCCGATAAATAGCGGACGAAT